>NZ_BRCY01000019.1:0-75591 GCF_023708045.1 Halomonas sp. NCCP-2165 | reverse complement strand
ACACCGCCCAGCCCCCCCGCGGCGGCGGCCCAGGAGCCGGAGGCATCCCCCCAGGCGGCCGTCCCGACGCCTCGCCCGGAAGTGGCTCCCGAGCCGGCGTCGCAGGAACCGCCGCCCTGGGAGCCTTATCCCGAGGCTATCCCCGAAGCCATGCCCGAGGCGTTTGCACCGGAGCCCGAGGCGCTGAAGCCAGAGACGCCGGAACCGGTGCCGCCTGTCGAGGCGCTGAAGCCAGAGACGCCGGAACCGGTGCCGCCTGCCGAGGCGTTGAAGCCAGAGACGCCGGAACCGGTGCCGCCTGTCGAGATGACCGCACCGGAACCCTCGACGACAGCCGAGACACCGGTCGAGCCGCCTGCCGCGACGCCGGCTTCGCCAGTGGCCGAGGCGCCCGATGCTCCCCCGGCAGCGATGGCCCCCGCGTCGCCGCAGGCCCCCTCCACGAGCGGCCTGCTCGATCAGGCCGATTGGCTGAATCGCTTCGAGAGCCTGGGACTGGGGGGCCTGACCCGTAACCTGGCGGCCCACTGCGTGGTGGAGGGTGATGATGGCCAGACCCTGCGTCTGCGTCTCGACCCTTCCCAGTCGGCCATGAATGCCGAGGTGCATCACCAGCGTATCCAGGCGGCGCTGGCCGCCCAGGATCTCCCGCGCCGCCTGGTGGTCGACGTGGCGGAGTTGCCGGCGGGCGTCGAGACGCCCCAGGCCCGGGCCGAGCGCCTGGCCGCGGAGCGTCATGCCGAGGCGGTGGCGGCCCTCAAGGCGGACCCCCGGGTGCAGCAGCTGCAAGAGACCTTCGGTGCGCGGCTCCAGGAGAGCAGCGTGACCCCACAGACGCCGACCTCCTGAGGCGGCGTATCGAGCTATTCCCACGACGAGATAGAGGACCACGCCATGATGAAAGGTGGAATGGGTAACCTGATGAAGCAGGCCCAGGAGATGCAAGAGAAGATGCAGCGGGCCCAGGAGGAGATCGCCAAGGCCGAGGTCACCGGTGAGGCCGGCGCCGGCATGATTCGGGTGACCATGAATGGCCGCCATGACGTCAGTCGCGTGGAGATCGACCCCGGCGTCATGGAGGAGGACAAGGAGCTCCTCGAGGACCTGCTGGCCGCGGCCGTCAATGATGCCGTCCGCAAGGTGGAGGAGAGCTCCCGTTCGCGGATGGAGGAGGTGACCGCCGGCATGAACCTGCCCCCCGGCTTCAAGATGCCGTTCTGATGAGCTTTTCGCCCCTGGTCGAGCGGCTGATGGAGTCGCTGCGGGTGCTGCCCGGCGTCGGACCCAAGACCGCCCAGCGTATGGCGCTGCACCTGCTCGAGCGTGATCGTGAAGGAGGGCGGCGGCTGACCGCCGTGCTCGGCGAGGCCCTGGAGGCGGTGGGTTACTGTCGCCGCTGTCGGACCCTCACCGAGGAGGAGGTCTGCACCCTGTGTCGCAGCACGCGGCGCGACGAGCGGGTGCTGTGCGTGGTGGAGTCACCGGCGGATATGCTGGCCATCGAGGAGGCGGGAGGCTACCAGGGGCAGTATTTCGTGCTCCACGGCCACCTCTCGCCGCTGGACGGGATCGGCCCCGAGGATATCGGCCTCGACCGCCTCGAGACGCGCCTCGCCGAGGAGCCCATCGAGGAACTGATCCTGGCCACCAACCCCACCGTGGAGGGGGAGGCCACCGCCCACTATATCGCCAGCCAGCTCCAGGGACGGCCGATTCGCCTGTCGCGGCTGGCCTATGGCGTGCCCATGGGGGGCGAACTGGAATACGTGGACGGCGGTACCCTGAGTCGTGCCTTTCTGGGGCGTCAGCCCTTCGCCGGCTCCTAGCGTCGGCCCCCTTCAAGTTTGGAAACCAAGATGTCCCTTGACCCCGAGATTCGCTGGATCGATACCCCCGAGGCCCTGGAGGCCGCCTGTGCCGAGCTGGCCCGGGCCGACACCCTGGCGCTGGACACCGAGTTCTTCCGAGAGTCGAGCTTCTACCCGGTGCCGGCCCTGGTGCAGCTCTATGCCGGGGGCACGGTCTATCTGATCGACCCCCAGGCGGTGGCCGCCACCCCGGCGCTCAAGCGCCTGCTCGGCGAGGGGGCGGTGAAGCTGCTGCACGCCAGCAGCGAGGATCTGGAAGTGCTGGCCACCTGGGCCGGGGTGCTGGTCGCGCCCCTGGTGGACACCCAGGTGGCCCAGGGGCTGCTGGGAGAGGATCCCGCCATGGGCTATCAGCGCCTGGTGGCCCACTGGCTCGGCGAGACTCTGCCCAAGGACGAGACCCGCTCCGACTGGCTGGCGCGGCCCCTCTCCGAGACTCAACTGCGTTATGCGGCCCTGGACGTGGTCTATCTGCTCGAGGTGTGGCAACACCAGAAGGCCGCCCTGGAGGCCGCCGGCCGGCTGGGCTGGCTCGAGGCGGAGTGCGACACCCTGCTGGCCCAGGCCGGGCGCAACGACGAGAGCGATGCCCAGTGGTACCTGCGCCAGCGCCAGCTGTGGAGGCTGGCACCGCGTCAGATCGAGGCCTATCGTCGCCTGACCACCTGGCGCGAGGGCGAGGCGCGGCGGCGCAACCTGCCGCGGGGCTGGCTGGTCAGCGACAAGCTGCTGTTCGCCATCGCCGAGCGGATGCCGGAAAACCGCCATGAGCTGGCCCGGGTCGATGGCCTCAAGCCGAGCCAGATCAAGCGCGACGGCGACCCGCTGCTGGCCCTGGTCAAGGAAGCCAAGCATTGCGACGAGGCCGAGCTGCCCGCGGCCTTGCCGGTGCCCACTAGCCCGGCCTTCAAGAAGCGGCTCAAGGCCCTCAAGCGGGTGGTCACTGCCGAGGCCGAGGCCCTGGGCGTGGCGCCGGAGCTGCTGCTCAGGCGTCGTGACCTGGAGGCGCTGGTTACCGCCCATCTGAACGGCGGCGTGCTGCCGCTGCCCGGGGGCTGGCGGGGCGAACGCCTCGCCGCCGCCCTGTCCCATGCCCTCGACGAGGTAGTCACCCCATGACCGATGACAAGATCCTGTGCGAGATCTACAAGAGCCCGCGCCGCGATGAGATGTACCTCTACGTGGACAAGCGCCGCGGCCTGGCCGAGGTGCCCGAGGCGCTGCTGGAGCGCTTCGGCAAGCCCCAGGCGGCACTGACCCTGATCCTCACCGAGGACAAGCCCCTGGCTCGCGCCAAGGCCGCCGACGTGATGGCCGCCATCCGCGACAAGGGCTACTACTTCCAGCTGCCGCCGGCCCGGGAGGAGTATATGCTCGACCTCTATCGGGCCCCCACCGAGGCCCGCTACTGAGCGGCGACGAGGCGATCATGCGCGAACGTTTCTGGGAGCGGTATCCCCTGCATGAACTCACCGCCGAGGAGTGGGAAGCGCTCTGCGACGGCTGTGGTCAGTGCTGCCTGCTCAAGCTGGAGGATGCCGACACCGGCCAGGTGGCGGTGCTCAACGTGGCCTGCGAGCTGCTGGATATCCCCAGTTGTCGCTGCAGCGACTATGCCAATCGCTTCGACCGGGTGCCGGGCTGCACCCGGCTGACCCTGGAGCGGGTCGAGCAGTTCCGCTGGCTGCCCCACTCCTGTGCCTACCGGCGCCTCTACGAGGGACGCAAGCTGGCCGCCTGGCACCCCCTCAACGCCGGCGACGACCGGCGCCTGCGCCGCAAGGGCATCGATGTGTCGAGCTTCGCCGTCTCACAGCGCGAGGTCCCCGAGGAGCACCTCGAGGACCATATCATCGCCGTGTTACCTATCGATTAAGCTTCTGCCAGCCCCAGCGCCCAGAGGATAAAGGCATCCTGGCGGGCGTTATCCCGCCATGCCTTGAAGCGCCCGGAGGCGCCGCCATGCCCGGCGCTCAGGTCGCTGCGCAGCAGAATCGGGCGGGGGCCCCGGGTCGGCGTCTCGCCCCGGGCCAGGGCCAGTTCCGTCAGGCGCGCATAGAGCTTGGCGGGCTCCCAGTAGGGGACTCGGGTATCGTGCCAGCTGCCCTGCAGGAAGAGCGCCGGATAGGGGCGATCCTCCAGGTTATCCAGGGGCGAGTAGTCGCGGATGCGCCGACGGGCGTCCGGCTCGTCCGGGTTGCCCCACTCGGTGTACTCGGCGGTGGTCAGCGGCAGGTCCGGGTTCTCCATGGTGCGCAGCACATCGACGAAGGGCACGTCGAGCACCGCCGCGCAGAAGGCCTGAGGCGCCAGGTTGAGGCTGGCGCCCACCAGCAGGCCGCCGGCGCTGGCGCCATAGGCGGCGATGCGCCGGGCGTCGCTGATGCCCTGGGCGACCAGGGCGTCCCGGGCCGCCAGGAAGTCGCGGAAACTGTTCTCCTTGTGCTCGAGCTTGCCGGCCAGGTACCAGGGCTCGCCCCGGTCGCCGCCGCCGCGCACATGGGCCACGGCGAAGGCCACGCCCCGGGCCAGCAGCTCCAGGCGGGCCACCGAGAACCAGGGATCCAGCACCTCGCCGTAGGCGCCATAGCCGTAGAGCAGGGTGGGCAGGGGGCCCTGGTCCAGCAGCTCGGCCCGGGCCACCACCGAGACCGGGATGCGTTCACCGTCGTGGCCCTCGGCCCACAGGCGCCGGCAGGCGAGCTGCTCGGGGCGCAGGTCGCCGTGGATGGGTTGCTCCTTGAGCAGGCGCCGCTCGCCGCGCTCCAGGTCGTGTTCCAGCCACCGCACCGGCCGGGTGAAGGACTCCTCCCGCAGGCGCAGCCGGCGGCTATCGAAGTGCGGCATGTCACCCAGCATCAGGCTGCTGGGCACCTCGTCCAGCGGCAGGAGGCGATCGTCATCCAGCCCCCCCTCGGCGCTCAGCTCGAGGACGCGCAGCCGCACCTGGGCCCGGTCGTGGTCCCGCTCGGTGATCACCAGCCCCCAGGCGAAGGCATCCACCCCCTCCAGGGTATGGTCGTCCCGGTGGGCCACCAGGGGGAGCCAGGCGGGTGACGCCTCGCCCAGGGCCTCCGCCTCGGCGACGGCGTCCAGGCAGAAGTGGGTCGCCCGGCGGTTATGCAGCACATAGAAGGTGCCCGGGCGGTGCTCCAGGGCATACTCCACGCCGCTCTCCCGGGGACGAAAGCAGCGCGGCGGCGTGGCGGGGGCGTCGGCCGGAATCAGATGACACTCGCTGGTGTCCTTGGAAGCACTCTCCAGCACCAGCCAGGCCCGGGAGCGGGTCTTGCCCAGGCCCAGCCAGAACTCCGGATCCTCCTCCCGCAGTACCAGGGCCTCCTCGGTGATCGCCGGCGTCGGGCCGGCGAGGTCGAGGCGCAGTCGCCAGATGCTATCCGGGCGCTGGGTGGCGTCATAGCGAGTGAACAGCAGGGTCTGGCCGTCCTCGGCCCAGCTCAGCTCGGGGCCGATCTCCTCCAGCAGGAGCCGCGGTTCGCCCTCGGGCAGTCGCTTGAGGTAGAGGGCGAAGCGCTCGTCGCCGCTGCTGTCTTCGCTCCAGGCCAGCCAGGCCTCGTCCGGGGAGAGGGCCATATCGCCCAGCTCCAGGAAGTCATGGGCCTCGGCCCGGGCCTCCAGGTCGAGGAAACAGGCCTTGGCCTCGGGCTCGCCATTGGGGTGGCGCCACCAGCGCGGGTAGTCCGCCTCGGCGGCGGTCTCGCTCCAGTAGGTGAAGTGATCCAGGGGCGTGGCCAGGCCGGTCACCGCCAGCTCGCGGCGTGCCAGGTGGCCCCGATAGAGGGACTCCGCCAGGGCGTCCAGGGGGGCGAACCAGTGGGCGCACTCGGCATTGGCGGCTTCCAGGAAGGCGCGCACTTCCGGGGCCTGGCGATCCTCGAGCCAGTGCCAGAGGGGATCGTCGGCGCGCCGGAAGCGGGCGACGGGGGAGACGGGCGGCTGTGCTTTCATAGGGCGCGGTGTACCATAGTCGCTGATCACCAAAGACGGCGTGCCGAAGGGGCGCGCTCCGGGAGAGAGTAGATGTTGATTTCCGACTCGATGCCACTGCTGTGGCTGGTCTATGGCCTATTGTCGCTGGTGGTGCTGGTCACTGGCTACCTGGGAATCCGCTTTTTGCCGCGGCTGCCGCGCTGCGTGATCACCGGCGTGGTGGCCGGACTGATCTGGATACCCGGGCGCTTCAGCCTGCCGATCAGCGAGAGCGAGACCTATACCGGGATGGCACCCGCCATCATGGTGGCCGCCGTGGCCTTCCTGCAGGAGGAGGGGGGCGCCTTCGGCAGCGCCTCGCTGATGCTGCTGATGGGGGCCGCGCTCGGCGTGGCGCTCGGCGTGGTGCTCTGGCGACTGACCGGCCGCGGTGCCGTGGCGATTGATGAGGCCGGCGACGAGCCGGAGGCGCCGCCCCGGCGCAAGGAACCGATGATCGGCTAAGGAGCGGCTATGCGTGTCTTCGGGCGGTTGAGCCTGGCACTCCTCTGCGGTGTCCTGAGCGTCGTGACGCCGGTCGCGGCGGCGGAGGCCGACAGCGATGTCCGGGTGCTCTTCGATGTCTCCGGGAGCATGCAGGAGAACGACCCCGAACGCCTCGGCGCCAGTGCCCTGGCGCTGCTGGCGGCCCTGGTGCCCGGCGGTTCCCGGGCCGGGATCTGGTTGTTCGGCGAGACGGTGGAGGAGGCCCTGCCGGTGGGTGAGGTGAGTGCTCGCTGGCGCGACCGGGCCCTGGCACTGCGTCCGCGCCTGGTGGCGTACCAGCAGTACACCGATATCGAGGCGGCGGTGCGCGCCGCCGGCGAGAGCGCCGCCAACGGCCCCCGCCAACTGGTGCTACTGACCGATGGCATGGTGGATCTGCCGGCGGCGGGAGACAAGCGGCGTCGTGACGCCGACTCCCGGCGCCGGCTGCTGACCGAGCTGGCCCCGCGGCTCGCCGAGCAGGGGGTGGTGATCCATACCATCGCCTTCGCCGGCGAGGCGGATCTGGCCCTGGCCGAGCGCCTGGCCCAGTCCAGCGGTGGCCTGGTGGCGCGAGTGGAGAGTGCCGACGGCCTGCTGCAGGCCTTCCTGGATATTCTCGAGCGGCTCTTCCCCACGGACCAGCTGCCCCTGGAGGAGGGACGCTTCGTGGTGGACGAGGGCGTGCAGGGCCTCTCGGCGCTGTTGCTGCGGGACGCCGACGAGGCCCTGGTGATCGTCGACCCGCTGGGCAATCGCCACCGTGCCGAGGCGGCCGGCGACGACCTCACCTGGCTCGCCGAGTCGCACTTCGACCTGGTGCGAATCCGCGATCCCCTGCCCGGCGAATGGCGTATCGAAGGGGCCCTGGATCCGGCCAGCCGCCTGCACCTGGACGCCGACCCGGTGCTGCGTCATGCGCCGCTGCCGGCGACGCTCTATACCGGCTTCCCCCTGCCCCTGGAGGCCTGGCTGGCGCGCGATGGCGAACGCCTCTCTGCTGAGGCGGCGGCGACCTGGCGACTGCGGGCCCGCCTGCAGGGCATCGAGGGCGAGGCGCTGGCGGCCACCGAGCTGCACCCCGAGGGCGCTCGCTTCGTCGGCCGCCTGCCGGGGGCGGAGCTGGCCGGCAATGCGCGCCTGGTGCTGGAGGCGCGTCGCGACGGGGTGCGGCGTCAGCGTGTCCAGGCGGTGAATGTGCTGCCCGCCATCGCGGCCGAGGCCCATGACGACGGCGTCGAACTCGTCGCCCGCCATCCCGGGCTCGACCACGCCAACACCCGGCTCGAGGCCTTCCTGCTCGGCGAGGCCCTGGCGGTGGAGGCCGGCGCGCCGGGTCGCTGGCGTATCGAACCGCCGCCCATCGAGGGCGAGGCCGCCGTGCCCCTGCTGCTGAGTGCCGAGGTCGACTGGCAGGGCGAGACCCTGCGCCTCGACCTGCCGCGGCTGCTGCTCAACCGCGAGGCGCGGCTGGCCCTGGACGCCGCCGAGGGGCCCGAGGTCCTGCACGGCGAGGCCCTGGAAGGCGAGGCCGTCGAGACCCCGTCGCCGCCCGCCTCGCGCACCACCGCCGAGCGGCTCGTCGCCAAGCTCGACGAGCTTCCCGCCGACCTGACCCGCGGCTGGCGGCGCTACCATGACGATCCGCGCCTGTGGGGCGCCCTGGTGGCCCTGCTGTTCCTGCTGGTGATATTCGTGGCTATGAGCGGCGCTCGCCGCCGGGCCCGCCGACGGCCGAGGGAGGAGCCGCATGTGTGAACTCTTGGGCATGAGTGCCAATGTGCCCACCGATATCTGTTTCAGCTTCACCGGTTTCCTGCACCGTGGCGGTGGCACCGGCCCCCATCGTGATGGCTGGGGCATCGCCTTCTACGAGGCGGGGGGCTACCGGGACTTCCGCGACCCCCACCCCTCGGTGGAATCGCCGATCGCCCGGCTGATCCGCGACTACCCGATCAAGTCGCATATCGTCATCAGCCATATTCGCCAGGCCAATGTGGGCCAGATCAGCCTGGCCAATACCCACCCCTTTACCCGGGAGCTCTGGGGGCGCCAGTGGTGCTATGCCCATAACGGCCAGCTCGCCGACTGGCAGGGCCTGCCGCTGAGCTTCTATCGGCCCGTAGGCGGCACCGACAGCGAGCATGCCTTCTGCTACCTGCTCGGCGAGCTGCGCCGTCGCTTCCCCGAGCCCCCGGCGGATCCGGCACCCATGTGGCGGGCGCTGCACGAGCTCTGCGAGCAATTGCGGGGGCTCGGGGTCTTCAACCTGCTGCTCGCCGATGGCCACTACCTCTATGCCTACTGTTCCACCAAGCTGGCCCATATCACCCGCCGGGCGCCCTTCGGCGAGGCGACCCTGTCGGATGCCGAGCTGTGTGTCGATTTCGTCGAACACACCACCCCCGACGATGTGGTCTCGGTGCTGGCCACCGAGCCGCTGACCCATAACGAGGCCTGGGTGCGCATGGCGCCGGGCGAGCTGCTGGTATGGCGAGACGGCGAGATCCGGGCCCGCCTCATCAGCGGCGGCGTTAGTTGAGTCGCTTGCGAAATGCCCGGTAAACCATAGTCTTGAGAGAGGGGGGAACGACACGGGGGAAGGTGTCGAGCACAAAGGCCAACGGTAGTTTCAATCGATCGTTTTACATCCGCCTCGGCCCTGATATAAGGTAGGTCGGTGCCAATAACAAGCGTCGGCCCATGAGCCGACCGCCAACCTGGAGATACGCCATGAGTGAGACTGCCCCGATCCTGAGCGGTCCGGAACTGCAGGGCCTCGATGAGTACCAGTCGGTGATGGACATCTTCCATGCCTCGGTGAAGCGGTTCGCCGACAAGCCGGCCTTCTCCTGCATGGGGCAGGTGCTGACCTATGGTGAGCTCGACAAGCGGTCTCGGGACTTCGCCGCCTGGCTCCAGCACGAGACCGGCCTCGAGCCGGGGGATCGTATCGCCATCCAGTTGCCCAATACGCTGCAGTTTCCGGTGGCCATGTTCGGGGCCATGCGCGCCGGCCTGGTGGTGGTCAATACCAACCCCCTCTACACCGAGCGGGAGATGGCCCACCAGTTCCAGGATTCCGGGGCCAAGGCGATCCTGATCCTGGCCAATATGGCCGACAAGCTCGAGAAGATCCTCGATCAGACCGCCATCGAAACGGTGCTGGTGACCGAGCTGGGCGATCTCCACGGTTTCCCCAAGCGGTTGCTGATCAATGCCGTGGTCAAGCACATCAAGAAGCTGGTGCCCAAGTACGCCTTGCCGCAGGCGATTCCCTTCCGCCAGGCCCTGGCCAAGGGCGCCGGCCAGCGGGTCGAGGAGGCATCGTTTAGCCTGGACGACCTGGCGGTACTGCAGTACACCGGCGGCACCACCGGCCGCGCCAAGGGCGCCATGCTGACCCACCGCAACCTGGTGGCCAATATGCTCCAGGCCCGGGCCGCCATCGGCGCCGGCCTCGGCGAGGGCTGCGAGACGGTGATCGCGCCGCTGCCCGTCTACCATATCTATACCTTCACGGTGAACTGCCTCTTCCTGGTGGAGAGCGGCAACCACTCGGTGCTGATTCCCAACCCCCGCGACCTGGCGGGCTTCGTCAAGACCCTCAAGGGCCTGCCGTTCACCGCCTTTATCGGCCTCAATACCCTCTTCAATGCCCTCTGTAACCGGGACGACTTCAAGGCCCTGGACTTCTCCAAGCTCAAGCTGACCATCTCCGGGGGCATGGCCCTGACCCACGCCGCCGCCGAGCGCTGGGAGCAGGTCACCGGCTGCCCGGTGGCGGAGGGCTATGGCATGACCGAGACCTCGCCCATCGTCACCTTCAACCCGGTGGACGCCATCCAACTGGGCACCATCGGCAAGCCGGTGGCGGGGACTCGGGTCAAGGTGGTGGACGCCGAGGGGCAGGCGCTGCCCTTCGGCGAGGCCGGCGAGCTCTGCGTGCAGGGGCCCCAGGTGATGAAGGGCTACTGGAACCTGCCCGAGGAGACCGCCGAGGCCCTCGGCGAGGATGGCTGGATCGGTACCGGCGATATCGCCGTGCTCCAGGAAGACGGCTACGTGAAGATCGTCGATCGCAAGAAGGACATGATCGTGGTCTCCGGGTTCAACGTCTATCCCAACGAGGTGGAGGACGTGGTGGCCAGTCACCCGGACGTGGTCGAGGTGGCCGCGGTGGGGGTCCCCGACGACAACACCGGCGAGTCGGTCAAGCTGTTCGTGGTCAGCAAGAACCCCGACCTGGACGCCGAGACCCTGCGCGCCTGGTGCAAGAAGGCGCTCACCGGCTACAAGGTGCCCAAGACGGTGGAGTTCCGCGACGAGCTGCCCAAGACGCCCGTGGGCAAGGTGCTGCGCCGCGAGCTGCGCGACGGCGACAAGAGTGCCGCCTGAGAGGACGCGGTTGGGCGCCGCCCCCCGGCGGCGCTACAATGACGGCCCGCCCCGGCATCCCGGGACGGGCCGTCTCGATAGCCAGCCGCCGATGAGGACGCCTTGAGTACCACCACTTCCCGCCCCAGCCATGACCTGGCCCGCCTGGACGCCCTCGGCGCCCGGCTCGATCACTGCCTGCTGCGCGACCTGCCCGAGCTGCGCCGCCGCCTGGGCGGGCTGCGTCAGCGGGCCCGGCAGGGCAAGCCCGTCGACCGCGGGCTGAATGGCCTGGAGCAGCGCCTGGCCGGCTCCGAGGCGCGCCTCGCCGAGCGTGTGGCGCAGCCGGTGCGCCTCGATTACCCCGCCGAGTTGCCGGTGGTGGAGCACCGGGAGTCGATCCTCGAGGCGCTGCGCGACCACCAGGTGGTGGTGGTGGCCGGCGAGACCGGCTCCGGCAAGACCACCCAGCTGCCCAAGCTGTGCCTGGAGCTGGGCCTGGGACGGCGCGGCCTGATCGGCCACACCCAGCCGCGGCGGCTGGCGGCCCGCTCGGTGGCCACCCGCCTGGCGGAGGAGCTGGCCACGCCCCTGGGCGAGCAGGTCGGCTACCAGGTGCGCTTCACAGACCAGACCGGTGAGGCCACCCTGATCAAGCTGATGACCGACGGCATCCTGCTGGCGGAGACCCAGCACGACCCGGACCTCTCCCGCTACGAGGCGATCATCATCGACGAGGCCCACGAGCGCAGCCTCAATATCGACTTCCTGCTCGGCTACCTGAAGCGCCTCACCCAGCGTCGCCCGGACCTCAAGGTCATCATCACCTCGGCGACCATCGACGTGGAGCGCTTCTCTCGCCACTTCGCCCTGCCGGGGGATGACGGCGAGCCGCGCCCGGCCCCGGTGGTGGAGGTCTCCGGGCGCACCTACCCGGTGGAGGTGCGCTATCGGCCCCTGGTGCGCGACGCCGAGGACGAGGCCGATCGCACCCTCCAGGAGGGCATCCTCCATGCGGTGGAGGAGATCGAGGCCATCGAGCGGGAGAAGGGCTGGCGCCACGGTCCCCGGGACGTGCTGATCTTCCTGCCCGGCGAGCGCGAGATCCGCGAGGCCGCCGATACCCTGCGCCGCGCCCAGCTGCGCGACACCGAGGTGCTGCCCCTCTATGCGCGGCTCTCCAATGCCGAGCAGAATCGGGTCTTCCAGCCCCACCGCGGGCGGCGCATCGTGCTCTCCACCAATGTCGCCGAGACCTCGCTGACGGTGCCGGGCATCCGCTACGTGATCGACCCGGGCCTGGTGCGCATCAGCCGCTACAGCTACCGGGCCAAGGTGCAGCGCCTGCCCATCGAGCCGATCAGCCAGGCCAGCGCCGACCAGCGCAAGGGGCGCTGCGGGCGGGTCGCCGAGGGGGTCTGCATCCGCCTCTACGACGAGGAGGACTTCCTCGGCCGGCCGGCCTTTACCGAGCCGGAGATCCAGCGCACCAACCTGGCCTCGGTGATCCTCTCCATGCTGGCGCTGAAGCTCGGTGAGATCGAGGCCTTCCCCTTCGTCGATGCCCCCGACCCGCGTTTCATCAAGGACGGCTTCCGGCTGCTCTTCGAGCTGGGCGCGGTGGACGAGCGCCAGGGCCTCACCGCCCTGGGGCGGCGCCTGGCGCGGCTGCCCATCGACCCGCGCCTGGCGCGGATGGTGCTGGCCGGGGCCGAGGGGGGCGGCCTGCGGGAGGTGCTGATCGTGGTCTCGGCCCTGGCGGTGCAGGACCCCCGGGAGCGCCCGGCGGAGAAGCGTCAGGCCGCCGATCAGGCGCATCGCCGCTGGGACGATCCGGACTCCGACTTCGTCGCCTGGCTCAACCTCTGGGAGGGCTTCGAGGCCGCCCGGGAGGAGCTCTCCGGCAACCAGCTGCGGCGCTGGTGTCGCGATCACTTCCTCAACTACCTGCGCCTGCGCGAGTGGCACGACACCTTCCGCCAGCTGCGTCAGCTGCTTCGCGACATGGAGATCACGGTGCCGCCGGCCCAGCCCTGGCCCAAGACCGGCGAGGGGGAGGCGGCGGTGAGCCAGCGCCGCGCCAATGCCCAGCGGCTGCACCAGGCGCTGCTGACCGGGCTACTCTCGAATCTCGGTCAACTCACCGAGAACCGCGAGTACCTGGGGGCGCGTAACCGCAAGTTCATGATTCACCCCGGCTCCGGCCTGGCCAAGAAGTCGCCCAAGTGGGTGATGGCCGCCGAGCTGGTGGAGACCTCGCGGCTCTTCGCCCGCCAGGCGGCGCGCATCGAGCCCCAGTGGATCGAGCCGCTGGCCGGGCACCTGGTCAAGCGCAGCTACAGCGAGCCCCACTGGGAGATGAAGCGCGCCCAGGTGGTGGCCTTCGAGCAGGTGACCCTGTTCGGCCTGCCCATCGTCAATCGGCGCCGGGTGCACTACGGCCCCATCGCCCCCGCCGAGGCCCGGGAGCTGTTTATCCGCCGCGCCCTGGTGGAGGGCGAGTTCCGGACCCGCGGCGACTTCTTCGCCCATAACCGCGCCCTGATCGAGGAGGTGGAGGAGCTCGAGGATCGCGCCCGCAAGCGCGATATCCTGGTCGACGAGGAGACGCTGTTCGCCTTCTATGACGCGCGGCTGCCCGAGGAGATCGTCAACGGCAAGGGCTTCGAGCACTGGCGTAAGCAGGCCGAGGCCGAGGATCCCGAGATCCTCAAGTTCGACAAGTCGGCGCTGATGGCCCGGGAGGCCGAAGAGGTCACCGCCGCCCAGTACCCGGACCAGCTGAGCCTGAACGGCGTCAGCTACCCCCTGAGCTATCACTTCCAGCCCGGCGCCGAGGACGACGGCGTGACCCTGACGGTACCGGCGGCCATGCTCGCCCAGCTGCCGGCGGCGCGCCTCGACTGGCTGGTGCCGGGACTCCTGCGGGAGAAATGCATCGCCCTGCTCAAGGGGCTGCCCAAGGCGATTCGCCGCCAGGTGGTGCCGATTCCCGACTGGGTGGACGCGGCCCTGGAGCGCCTGGTGCCGGACGATACCCCGCTGACCGCGGCCCTGGGCGAGTTCCTGCGGGTCAAGACCGGCCTGCGCCTGAGCCCCGACGACTGGCACGAGGCATCCCTCGAGCCGCACCTGCGCATCAATTTGCGGGTGGTCGATCACGAGGGCCGCGAGCTCGGCCAGGGGCGCGATCTGGAGGCCCTCAAGGCGCGCTTCAGCGAGGCCGCCAGCGCCGGCGCCCGGGCCCTGGCCGAGGCGGTGCAGGGGGCCGCCGCCACCCGGGTCGAGGCGTTGCCGGAGGAGGCCCTGCCCAAGTCCCGGGTCACCACACAGGCGGGCATTCGGGTCGAGGCCTATCCGGCCCTGGCGGAGGCGGACGGCGGCCTGGCGGTGGAGCTCTTCGAGCATCCCGACAAGGCCCGGGAGGCCCATCGCCATGGCATCAAGCGCCTGGCCATGCGCGAGTTGCCGGATCAGGCCAAGGCGCTCGGCAAGTTGCCGGGCCTCGACAAGTGCGCCTTGCTGTTCGCCAAGGTGGGCAGCAAGCGACAACTGGTGGATGACCTGGTGGCGGCGGTCTTCCTGGAGGTGATGGCCCGGGACCCGCTGCCGCGCTCCCGGGCGGAGTTCGCCGCGCGCCTCGAGGCCGAGGCCGCCGAACTGCTGCCCCAGGGGGAGGCCAAAGTGGCGCTGCTGGCGCGGGCCCTGAGCGGCCACCTGGCAGTGACCAAGGCGTTGAAAGGCAACCTCAGTTTCGCCCTGGCCCTGGTATACAGTGACATCAAGGCCCAGATGCAGCGCCTGGTGCACCCCGGCTTTATCGCCGAGGCGGGACCCTGGCTGGAGCACTACCCGCGCTATATGGAGGCCGCCGCCATTCGCCTGGAGAAGGCCCCCCGGGAGCGCATGCGCGACCAGATGCTGATGCAGGAAGTGCATGGTTTCGAAACGCGGCTGGCGGAGCGCCAGGAGGCGAACCGCCGCGCCGGACGCGAGGATCCCCGCCTGGTGGAGTTCGGCTGGTGGATCGAGGAGTTGCGCGTGTCGCTGTTCGCCCAGCAGCTCGGCACCCTGATGCCGGTCTCCGCCAAGCGGCTGGAGAAACGCTGGGCGGAGCTGACCGAGCGCGGCTGATCAAGGATGGCCGGGCGCCGCGGGCGGCCGGCACAGGAGAGCAAGATGACGACAGCGGTAATTTCCGGTTCGGGCCTCTTTACCCCGGCTCATGCCATCGACAACGACGCCCTGGTGGCGGCCTTCAATGCCTGGGTGGATACGGAAAACGCCCGCCACGCCGAGGCCATCGCGGCGGGGGAGCGCGAGCCCCTGGCTCACTCCAGCAGCGACTTTATCGTCAAGGCCTCGGGTATCCACAGCCGCTATGTGCTGGATGCCGAGGGCATCCTCGACCCGACGCGGATGCGTCCCCGGCTGCCCCGGCGCGGCAACGACGAGCTGTCCATTCAGGCCGAGATGGGCCTGGCCGCGGCCACCCAGGCCCTGGCGCGGGCCGGGGTGGCGGCGGACGAGATCGAGCTGGTGATCGTCGCCTGCTCCAACCTGGAGCGCCCCTATCCGGCGGTGGCGGTGGAGCTCCAGGCGGCGCTCGGCGCCGGCGGTCACGCCTTCGACATGAACGTGGCCTGCTCCTCGGCCACCTTCGCCCTGGAGGTGGCCAGCAATGCCATCCGCGCCGGCAGCATCCGCCGCGCCCTGGTGGTCAACCCGGAGATCTGCTCGGCGCACCTCAATTTCCGCGACCGGGACAGCCACTTCATCTTCGGCGACGCCTGTACCGCCCTGGTGGTGGAGGCCGACGAGGTGGCCCGGGTCCCCGATGCCTTCGAGATCCTCGGCACCCGCCTGACCACCCGTTTCTCTAATGCCATCCGCAACAACGCCGGCTTCCTCAACCGGGTCACCGACAGCGACCCCCAGGCCCTGGACAAGCTCTTCGTCCAGGAGGGGCGGCGGGTCTTCAAGGAGGTCTGCCCCATGGTGGCGGCGCTGATCACCGATCACCTGGCGAGCCTGGAACTGGCCGGCGACGACCTGTCGCGACTCTGGCTGCATCAGGCCAACCGCCATATGAATGACCTGATCGCGCGCAAGGTGCTGGGGCGGGACCCCTCGCCGGAGCAGGCGCCGGTGATCCTCGACCGCTACGCCAATACCAGCTCGGCGGGCTCGATCATCGCCTTTCATCTGCACCGGGACGATCTGCCTTCCGGGGCCCTGGGGGTGGTGTGCTCCTTCGGTGCCGGGTACAGTGCCGGCAGCGTAATTCTGCGCAAGGCATAACGATGAGTGTGGCGTCGGAGGAGAGAGTCATGAATGGCAAGGGATGGCGGGACACGGGAGCGCGGCTGGGCCAGTGGGCACTGGTGGTGATGGCGACCCTGCTGCTGGCCGGCTGCGCCGGGCGCGTCGCGGTGGAGGATCGCCATCCTGACGATCCCTGGGAGGGCTTCAACCGCGGCGTCTACGCCTTCAATGACACCCTGGATCGGGCCCTGCTGCGTCCGGCGGCGGTGGCCTATGACCGCGTGGCGCCGGAGCCGGTGCAGCTGGGGGTCGGCAACTTCTTCGCCAACCTGGGGGAGCTGCGCACCGTCCTCAACAGCCTGCTGCAGGCCAAGCCTGGCAATGCCGGCATCGCCACCGGCCGCTTCGTGCTCAACTCCACGGTGGGCATGCTGGGCCTGGTGGATGTGGCCAGCGACATGGGCATCGTCGCCGACAAGGAAGACTTCGGTCAGACCCTGGCGGTCTGGGGGCTCGGGGAGGGTCCCTACCTGGTGCTGCCGCTGTTCGGCCCCAGTACCGTCCGCGATACCGCCGGATTGCCGGTGGATTGGGTTACCTATCCCACGCACTATGTGGAAGACGAGGCGGTGCGCTATGGGCTGACCGCGCTGGACGTGGTCGATACCCGTGCCGGCCTGCTGGACCAGGAGGCGCTGATCCAGGGGGACCGCTACAGCTTTATTCGCGACGCCTACCTGCAGCGGCGCCGCTTCGAGGTCAGCGATGGCGAGCTGGGCGATGACCCCTTCGCCGGGGAGGAGTTCGAGTTCGATGACGCGGATTTCGACTTCGGCGACGAGGCCGACTAAGGCAGGACGCTTATGGTCAGTCAACGACGCCTGATTGGCGTGCTGGATCGGCCGGGGCAGGATCGTGATGCCCTGGCCGAGGCGATCGCCAAGGGCCCCTTCGCGGTGGCCGCGGCGGAGCGCCTCGAGGACCTGCCCGAGGAGACCGGCCTGGTGGTGGCCCATGTGCGGGCGGTGCCCAGCCATCAGTGGGCCGCGCTCTCGGCGACCCTGCCGACCCTGGTGGTCAGCGAGTCGCGCCTCGACAGCGACCTGCTGGCGGCGGTGGCGGCGGGCACCGTGGACTATATCGTGCGCCCCCTGAAGCATGCCGAGCTGCTGCGGCTGATGATCGCCAAGGTACTCGAGAATCACGAGCTGGCCCGGGAGCATGCCCGGGACCGCCAGCGACTGGCGGAGCTCAACGAGAGCCTCGAGACCCACCTGGCGCTGCTGCGCCTGGATCAGCAGGCGGGGGGGCATATCCAGCGCAAGCTGCTGCCGACCCGGCCGCTGACGGTCAATGGCGTCACCTGCGATTACTGGCTGGCGCCGTCGCTCTATCTGTCCGGGGACTTCCTCGATTTCCAGCGCTTCGATGAGCGCTACAGCGTCTTCTACTTCGCCGATGTCTCGGGGCATGGCGCCTCCTCGGCCTTCGTCACCGTGCTGCTCAAGTACCTGTGCAACCGCTGGTTGACCGAGTGGGACGGCGAGGCGCCGGAGTCCCTGCCGGCCGAGTGGCTCGATGCCCTCAACCGGGAGTTGCTGGATACCGGCATCGGCAAGCATGCCACCCTCTTCGTGGGGGTCATCGACCACAGGGCCCATCGCCTGTACTATTCGCTGGGGGCCCAGCTGCCGATGCCGTTGCTGGAGGCCGGCGGCGAGATCGTCCCCCTGGCGGGGGAAGGCATGCCGGTGGGGCTCTTCCCGCAGGTGGCCTACCCCAGCCTGGTGTGCGAGCTGCCGGCGAACTTCCGGCTGTGGCTGTGCTCCGATGGCGTATTGGAGTGTCTCAACGGAGAGACCCTGGCGTCCCGGCTCAAGGAACTCGAGCGCCTGGCCCTGGCCTGCGACGGTGTCGCGGCCCTGCGCCGCCGCCTGGCCCTGGGGGAGATCGGGGCCGACGACGAGAGCCTGGTACAGGATGCGCCGGGCCACGATGACTTACCCGATGACCTGACCATCATGACCTTGAGCGGTTTCGACCATGATAATGCATGAGGGGCGATTGAAGGCGGCCTTCGAGTCCGGCGTCTTCGTGCTCAAATTGTGCGGGGACGTGCGCCTGACGCTGTGCGCGACCCTGGACAATCAGGTGCAACGCCTGGCCGAGATGCCGGGACTCACCGCGGTGATGATCGACCTGCGCGAGGCCAGCAACGTGGACTCCACGGCGCTGGGCTTTCTGGCCAAGGTGGCCATGGCGGTGAAGGGGCGTCTCGAGCAGCCGCCGACCATCGTCGCCGACCATCCCGACGTGCGGCGCATGCTCGATGTGATGGGCTTCGCCCACTACTTCAACCTGGTGGAGGCACCGCTGACCGAACCGGCCCAGCTCGATGACCTGCCGCTGGTGGAGGCGGACGAGGCGGCCATGCAGCAGCGCATCCTCGAGGCCCACCGCATCCTGATGCGCATGAACGAGCATAATCGCGAGCAGTTCCAGCCGCTGGTGGAGCTACTTGAGTCCCAGCAGCCCCAGGAACACTAGGTTCTGTACGAAAACTGCCTGCGCTCGCCCATACGGCGTTAAAAACCGGCTCGTGCGCGAGTCCGATCAAAGTACTCATTTACACCTCGTAAACTCGTACGCGAGCCCGGTCCGTCTTTTCGCCGATTTTTGCCTTGTCTGGCCATCGCTCGCCGACGTTTCGTACAAAACCTAGGCTATGCCTGAGGTGACCTAGGGCTGACAACCAATGCAAAGGCCCCGGCCATGGCCGGGGCCTTTGCGGTGCGCGGCGCGCTTAGCGACGCAGTTCGGCCAGCAGCGCCTCCAGCTTGCGCTGGTCGGCCATGAACTTGCGAATCCCCTCGGCCAGCTTCTCGGTGGCCATGGCATCCTCGTTGAGGGCCCAGCGGAACTCCGCCTCGTCCAGGGGTTCCCCCGCGGAGGTCTCGGCGTCGTCCAGCGGCGCCAGGCGGCGGGGCAGGGGGCCCTCGTCCGCGGCCAGTTGCTCGAGCAGCGCCGGCGAGATGGTCAGCTTGTCGCAGCCGGCCAGGGCCTCGATCTCGCCGACGTTACGGAAGCTGGCGCCCATGACGACGGTCTTGTAACCCTGCCCCTTGTAGTGCTCGTAGATGCGCCGCACCGACTGCACCCCCGGGTCCTGGTCGCCGGCGAAATCGGCGTCCGGCTCCTGGGCCCGGTGCCAGTCGAGGATGCGTCCCACGAAGGGCGAGATCAGGGTGACGCCGGCATCGGCGCAGGCCTGGGCCTGGGCGAAGCTGAACAGCAGGGTGAGGTTGGTATGGATGCCCTCGCGCTCCAGCTGCTGGGCGGCGCGGATGCCTTCCCAGGTGGCGGCGACCTTGATCAGGATGCGCTCGCGGCCCACGCCGTGCCGCTCGTAGCGGTCGATCAGGTGCCGGGCGCGATCCAGGGTGGCCTGGGTATCGAAGGAGAGGCGGGCGCTGACCTCGGTGGAGACGTACCCGGGGACCAGGGCGGCGATCTCGCTGCCGATCTCCACCGCCACGGTGTCCAGGGCGTCGTCGAGGTCGGTGCAGTGGCGGGCGATCTCGGCCAGCCGCGCCCGGCGCTCGGGGGATTGGGCCGCCAGCAGGATCAGCGAGGGGTTGGTGGTGGCGTCCTGGGGCTGGAAGCGGCGAATGGCCTCCAGGTCGCCGGTATCGGCGACCACGGTGGTCATCGCCTTGAGCTGGGTCAGCTTGTCTTGGGCCATGGGGGTGTCCTGGGTCGAAGGGGCGTTTTTCTTACTTTATCAGCCGCTTGGATAGGCGCCTAGCCGAACGGGTGGTGCTATCGCCAGTAGGCCCAGGACTAATCTGGCGACAGGCTCTACGCAAAGACGCTGTGAATCCATCCATGGACGCTCGACTTTTTCGTCCCTGAAAAAGACGCTTTGCTCCGGCCTGTCCCCAGCGCCCCTTGGCTATCCCAGTGGTGACTAGTCTGGACAAGCGTAGCCACAGGCTGGGCGGCTGGGGCGATCGCGGGTATAATTAGCAACCTACCTTTCCCCTGGAGGTGTCCTTGCTCCTCGATCCTCGCCGCCTGGCGTTGCTGGTGGCCGCCAATACCGCCCTGGCCCCCTTCGCCATCGATGCCTACCTGCCCGCGATGGGGAGCCTGGCCGACACCATCGGCGCCAGTATTCACCATACCGAGCTGTCGCTTTCCGCCTTCCTGGCCGGCTTCGCCCTGGGGCAGCTGCTGTTCGGGCCGCTCTCCGACCGGATCGGCCGCAAGCCGGTGCTGCTGGGGGGGCTTGTGGTCTTCCTGCTGGCCAGCCTGGCGATTACCCAGGTGGAATCCCTGACGACGCTGCTGGCCTGGCGCTTCGTCCAGGCCCTGGGCGGCGGCGCCACGGTGGTCAACTCGGCGGCCATCGTGCGTGACTGCTTCAGCGGCCGGGAGGCGGCCAAGGTGATGTCCACCATGGCCATGATCATGTTGCTGGCGCCGCTGGTCGCCCCGGCGGTGGGCAGCGGCCTGCTGCACCTGGGCGAGTGGTGGCTGATCTTCATCTTCCTCGCCGCCTATGCCGCCTTCCTGCTGTGGTTGCTGGGCACCAGGCTGCCGGAGACTCGGCGCCGACAGGGGCCGGCGGCCTCGCCGCGCCAGGTGCTGCGCAACTACGCCAGCGTGCTGAGTCACCGCGAGAGCCTGGGCTATATCTGTGCGGCGTCCATGACCTTCTCAGGGCTGTTCGCCTTTATCACCGCCTCGCCCTTCGTCTACCTGCACCACTTCGGCGTCTCGCCGAGCGTCTATCCGCTGCTGTTCGGCGCCAATGTGGTGACCATGCTGGCCTCCAATCGCCTCAATATTCGCCTGTTGCGCCACCGCTCGCCACAGCAGAACCTGCGCCTCGGGCTCGCCATTCAGCTGGCCGCGGGGCTGGGCCTGGTGGCGCTGGTGGCCAGCGGCCTGGCGTCGCTATGGCTGATGGTACCGCTGATCATGCTCTTCACCGGTACCATCGGCCTGGTGGCCCCCAATGCCATCACCTCGCTGCTCGATCACTTCCATGCCATCAGCGCCACCGCCACGGCCCTGCAGGGCAGCATCCAGTTCTGCTGCGGGGCCATCGCCGGGGTGCTGGTGGGGGCCTTCGCCGTGGATAGCCTCTGGCCCATGGTGCTGACCATGCTCGGCGCCAGCCTGATCGCTAACCTGGGGGGGCGCCTGCTGGTCCCAGGGAGGGCGTATGCCTGAGCCGTTGTCCTGGGGGCTGTCCCCCGTCACCTGGTCGGGGTGTGCCCTGGTGCTGATGCTGGGGGCCCTGGTGCAGCGCATCACCGGTTTCGGCCTGGCGGTGGTGGGGGCGCCCCTGCTGCTGCTGCTGGAGCCGCGGCTGGTGCCGGTGATCCTGGTGATCTTCGGCCTGCTGGTGTCGCTGATGATGGTGCGCCGCTATTACCGGGAGATTCGCCTCGACGCCTTCGGTCCGGCCCTGTTGGGACGCCTGCCGGGCAGTGCCCTGGGGCTGTGGCTGCTGGTGGCCGCGCCCCTGGTGGTACTCGAGAAGGTGATCGCGCTGATCGTGCTCAGCGCGGTGGCGATCACCCTGGGGCGCTTCCGCTTGCCGGTCAATCGTGCCAGCCTGTTCGGCGCCGGGGTGGTGTCGGGGATCTTCGGTACCGTGGCGGCCATCGGCGGCCCGCCTTTGGCGCTGCTGCTGCACGGCCTGCCGCCGGATCGCCTGCGCGGCAACCTGGCCGCCTACTTTATCGCCACCGCCAGCCTGACCCTGGCGCTGCTGGCCCTGGCGGGGCGGGTCGGCGCCTGGCACCTGCAACTGGCGCTGAGTTTCCTGCCGGCCATCCTCATCGGTCATCTGCTGGGCGCCTGGCTGGCGCCGCGCCTGGATGCCCGGGCCATCCAGTATGGCTCCCTGACGGTCTGCTCCCTGGCGGCATTGCTGCTGCTGTTCTAGGTTGAGCGGGGCATCCGCGCCTGGTTTCTCTCGGTCTTTCCCTGTCACGAAGCTGTCATTTTTGTCGGGCAGAGTGTCCACACGTCAAGGCAGAACCTCTTCGACCGACAGGAGTGACTCGCATGAACCCTATCCTCAAGAGCCGCGCTTTCAAGACCACGGTGATCGCCGCCGCCGTGATGGGCGTCGCCGGCGTCGCCCAGGCCCGCGACCAGATCCGCATCGTGGGGTCGAGCACCGTCTATCCCTTCGCCAGCTACGTCACCGAGGAGTTCGGTGCGGTGACCAGCTACCCGACCCCGGTCATCGAGTCCACCGGTTCCGGCGGCGGTATCCGCCTGTTCTGCAACGGCGTGGGTGAGGGCACCCCGGACATCACCAACGCCTCGCGCCGCATCAAGTCCAGCGAGCTGGAGCGTTGCGCCGAGAACGGCGTGACCGACGTCACCGAGGTGAAGATCGGCTCCGACGGCATCGTCTTCGCCCAGTCCAGCACCAACGCGGGCATGGACCTGACCCTGGAGCAGCTGTTCCTGGCGGTGGCCGCCCAGGTGCCGGTGGATGGCGAGCTGGTCGACAACCCCTACGCCAAGTGGAGCGATATCGACGCTTCCCTGCCGGATCGCGAGATCTCCGTCTATGGGCCGCCCAGCACCTCCGGCACCCGCGACGCCTTCGAGGAGCTGGTGATGGAAGCCGTCTCCGAAGAGATGGAGGCCTACGGTGGCGAGGGCTACACCGAGATTCGTGCCGATGGCGCCTATATCGATGCCGGCGAGAACGACAACCTGATCGTTCAGCGCCTCACCGAGGACACCGATTCCTTCGGCATCTTCGGCTACTCCTTCCTGGTCGAGAACGCCAACAGCCTGTCCGCCAGCAACATCGATGGCGTCGAGGCCACCCCCGAGGCGATCAGCGCCGGCGACTACCCCATCGCCCGTTCGCTGTTCTTCTACGTGAAGAACCAGCACGCCGACGCGGTGCCGCCGCTGTATGAGTACGTCGACATGTTCGTCTCCGAGACCATGATCGGCGAGGGGGGGTACCTGACCGATATCGGCCTGATCCCGCTGCCGGAAGCCGAGCGCGAGATGGCCCGTGAGCGGGTCGCCCAGCGTGGCACCCTGCAGGTCGCCGATCTCTGAGGCGGCGTCGGGCAAGGACGCCTGACCCGGCCGGCAGCCCAGGCTGCCGGCCGTCGCACGTTACGGCGCCGCCCGCCGTCCTATTCGATACCGAGAGAACCCTATGCAGACCGATCAACTCCTTGCACTGTTCAGCGGCGTGCTGCTACTGCTGGGGCTGATAGCCTTCTTCCTGGGGCGTGCCAAGGCCGCGCGGGTGCGCGCCGGCGGCACGTCCATGTTCGCCCAGCCCGATCAGTATGCCTGGTTCGCGGTGCTCACCACCGCCGGGCCGGCCATCCTGGTGGGGGGGCTGAGCGCCTTCCTGATGCTGTTGCTGGGGGCCGAGATTCCGCCCCTCTACCTGCTCGCCGGCAGCCTGGCCGTGGCCGCCCTGGGGCTGGCCGTGGGGGTGCGCCAGGTGCGGCCGGACTTCCATGCCCGCCAGGCCATCGAGCGGGTGATCCGCTGGATCCTGGTAGGGGCGGCGCTGATCTCCATCTTCACCACCTTCGGCATCCTCTTCTCGATCATCTTCGAGGCGCTGCGCTTCTTCCAGATGCACAGCTTCTGGGACTTTATCACCGGCACGGTGTGGAACCCGGGGGCCAGCTTCCTGGCCGCCGCCGGACGCGCCGACGAGGGCGCCAGCGCCGCCCAGTTCGGCTCGGTGCCGCTGTTCGCCGGCACCTTCATGATCACCGCCATCGCCATGCTGGTGGCGATTCCCGTGGGGCTGCTGGCGGCCATCTACATGGCGGAGTTCGCCCCCAAGCGGGTGCGCACCCTGGCCAAGCCGACCCTGGAGGTCCTGGCCGGTATTCCCACCGTGGTCTACGGCTTCTTCGCCGCCATCACCGTGGCGCCGCTGATCGTCGACCTGGCGGGTTTCTTCGGCCTGGATGCCTCCTTCAACAACGCCGTGGCGCCGGGGGTGGTGATGGGCATCATGATCATCCCCTTCATCTCCTCGCTCTCCGATGACGTCATCAACTCGGTGCCCGACAGCATGCGTCAGGGCTCCCTGGCGCTGGGCATGACCAAGGGCGAGACGATCCGCGACGTGGTGATTCCCGCGGCCCTGCCGGGGATCATCTCCGCCTCCCTGCTGGCGGTCTCCCGGGCGCTGGGCGAGACCATGATCGTGGTGATGGCCGCCGGCATGCGCCCCAACCTCACCGCCAACCCCCTGGAAGACATGACCACGGTCACGGTACGCATCGTCGCGGCGCTGACCGGGGACCTGGAGTTCGAGAGTGCCGAGACCCTCTCCGCCTTCGCCCTGGGCCTGGTGCTGTTCGCCGTCACCCTGACGCTTAACCTGGTGTCGGTGCTGATGATCCGTCGCTTCCGCGAGAAGTACCGCGTCAACAACCTCTAACCCCGAGGACCTAGCGAGATGAGTCAATCCTTCGACGAGATCAGCGCCCAGCTCCAGCGTCGCCACCGCAAGTCGGCGCGGCTGAAGTGGCTCTCCATGGGGGCCCTGGGGCTGGCCGGCCTGTTCCTGGTGCTGTTCTTCGCCGATATGCTCAGCAAGGGGCTGCCGGCCTTCCAGCAGGCGCAGATCCAGGTGGAGCTCGATTACAACGAGGACGCCACCCGCATGGGGCGGGCGGCCCTGGATCCCGAGGTGTCGCGGCTGGTGAGCCGCACCTTCGAGCGGCTGATTCCCGGCATGCTGGCCGATGACCCCGAGCTGCTGGGCACCACCGAGACCCGCTGGGTGCTGGCCAATGCCCAGGTGGATCAATACCTCAAGGGACACACGCATCGCCTCAACGCGGCGCAGCAGGCCACCGTCGATCGGCTGGCGGAAGAGGGCAAGGTGGCGCTGAAGTTCAATACCACCTTCTTCACCAGCGGTGACTCCAAGATGGCCGAGGCCTCGGGGATCCTCGCCGCCGCCCTGGGCACGGTGATGACCATGCTGGTGACCCTGGCCATCGCCTTCCCCATCGGCGTGATGACCGCGGTCTATCTCGAGGAGTTCGCCCCGGATAACCGCCTGACCCAGATCATCGAGATCAATATCAACAACCTGGCGGCGATTCCCTCGATCCTCTTCGGTCTGCTGGGGCTGGCGATCTTCATCAGTTTCTTCGGCGTACCGCGCTCCTCGCCCCTGGTGGGTGGCATGACGCTGGCGCTGATGACCCTGCCGGTGATCATCATCGCCACCCGCACGGCGCTGCGCAGCGTGCCGGACTCCATCCGCCATGCCGCCTTCGGCGTCGGCTGCTCGCGCTGGCAGGTGGTGCGCGACCATGTGCTGCCGCTGGCCATGCCCGGTATCATGACCGGGTCGATCATCGGCCTGGCCCAGGCCATGGGCGAGACCGCGCCGCTGATCATCGTCGGCATGGTGGCCTTTATCCCCGATGTCAGTGCTACCTTCACCAATGCGGCCACCGTGCTGCCGGCGCAGATCTTCACCTGGGCGGGGGAACCCGACAAGGCCTTCGTCGAGAAGACCGCCGGGGGCATCCTGGTGCTGTTGGCGATCCTGATTTTCCTCAATGCCACCGCCGTGGTACTGCGCAAGAAATTCGAGCGTCGCTGGTAAGCCCGGCGCGTTACAGAGGACACTCTCCATGAATATGCAAGCCGCTACCCGTCATACCGCCGGTACCGCGCCCCAGGTGGGGCAGCCGCATACCCGTAACGATCAGGCCTGCCATGACCTGAGCATCCGGGTCCGCGACCTCAATCTCTGGTATGGCCAGACCCAGGCCCTCAAGAACCTCAATATCGACCTCTTCGAGAAGAACGTCACCGCCCTGATCGGCCCCTCCGGCTGCGGCAAGTCGACCTTCCTGCGCTGTCTCAACCGCATGAACGACCTGATCCCCAGCGTGCGCATCGAGGGCCTGGTGGAGATGGATGGCCGCGACGTCAATGCCACCAAGATGGACGAGGTGGCCCTGCGTCGCCGGGTGGGCATGGTCTTCCAGAAGCCTAACCCCTTCCCCAAGTCGATCTACGAGAACATCGCCTATGCGCCGCGCATGCATGACCTGGTGAGCCGCAAGGCGGAGCAGGACGAACTGGTGGAGAAGGCGCTGCGCGACGCCGGCCTGTGGAACGAGGTCAAGGACAAGCTCCACGAGCCGGGCACCTCCCTCTCCGGGGGCCAGCAGCAGCGCCTGTGCATCGCCCGGGCCATCGCCGTGCAGCCCGACGTCATCCTGATGGACGAGCCCACCTCGGCGCTGGACCCCATCTCCACCGCCACCATCGAAGACCTGATGGACAAGCTCAAGCAGCAGTTCACCATCGTCACCGTGACCCACAACATGCAGCAGGCGGCGCGGGTGGCGGACTACACCGCCTTCTTCCACCTGGGCGAGATCGTCGAGTACAACGACACCAAGACGATGTTCTCCAACCCGGCCACCAAGAAGGCCGAGGACTATATCACCGGTCGTTACGGCTAAACGGGGCCCCGCCAGGGGCACCGAAACCGATGACGGGGAGGCCAGCCGGCCTCCCCGTCGTCGTCTGGGCGAGCCATGACACCCGGCCGTAATAATTCGCTGTTACTAATGGAGTGTCGATATCCCGCACCGGAGAGTCCATGCTTCGCTTCGAAAACCTGACGGTCAGGGTCAGCTGGTCGCTGGTCCTGGCCGCCTTCGCCATCCTGATCCTCGGCGCCAGCCTGCTCGGCCTGTTCTCCAACCAGACCAGCCGCGAGGCCTTCGGCACCCTCAATCGCCTCAACGTGGAACAGGCCCAGGCCCTCAATCGCGCCTATATCGACGTGCTGCGGGCGCGCATCGAGATGGATCGCGCCGCCGAGCTGCTGCGCACCCCGGCCTTCGAGCGGCCGGGACCGGCCATCGAGCGGGCCGAGGCCCTGCTGGGTTCCGCCGAGGCGGCCTTCGCGCGCTTCCGGGCGGTGCCCCCCGCGGCCAGCCAGGAGGCCGCCATCGAGGCCCTGAGTCAGCGCTACCAGTCCCTGGTGGACAACAACCTGAGCCTGCAGCTGATGCTGCTCCAGGACGGCGACCATGGCGGCTACCGCTCCGGCCAGTCCCGGGTCACCGAGAGCAGCCAGGCCTTCATGGCCGAGGCCGACGACTTCTTCGCCGCCTCCGCCGGCGAGGGTCAGGCCCTGGCCGCCCAGTTCCGGCGCCTGGCCGACTGGCTCGGGGCCAGCCTGCTGGCCACCCTGGCGGCGGCGGCGCTGCTGATCGGCCTGGTGCTGTGGGGCGTGACCCGCAACGTGATTCGCCCTCTGCGCGAGGTGGTGGGGCACTTCCGGCGTATCGCCGAGGGGGACCTCTCGGCGCCCATCGAGGCCCGCGGCCGCAACGAGATCGGCCAGCTGTTCGCCGAGCTGGCCACCATGCAGGCCTCCCTGACCGAGACGGTGAGCCACCTGCGCCGGGGCAGCGAGGGCGTCCACGAGGCCAGCCGTCGCATGGCCGAGGACAATGCCGCCTTGGCCGCCCAGACCCAGCAGCAGGGCGCGGCCCAGGCCCAGACCGCCGACCACCTGGCCCAGCTGACCCGCGCCGTGGCCGGCAACGTGACCACCGCCGACGAGGTGGGGCGCTCCGCCGAGGGTGCCACCCGGCGGGCCCGGGAGGGCGAGGCGGTGATCACCCGCTTCGCCGATACCATGGAGACCATCCAGTCCCATGCCGAGGAGATCGCCGGCATGGTCGCGCTGATCGAGAGCATCGCCTTCCAGACCAATATCCTGGCCCTGAATGCCTCGGTGGAGGCGGCCCGGGCCGGCGACCAGGGGCGCGGCTTCGCGGTGGTGGCCAAGGAGGTGCGCGAGCTGGCCTCGCGCAGCGACCACGCCGCCAAGGAGATCCGCGGCCGCATCGAGGCTTCCCGGCAGAGCGTGGCGGCGGGCGGCGAGCTCTCCCGGGAGGCGGTGGAGCACACCCGTGAGATCATCCTCGCCATCGAGCGGGTGAATGCGCTGATGGCGCGGATCCACGACGCCTCCCGGGCGCAGCAGGCGGGCATCGACGAGGTCAATGCTGCCATGGTGCAGATGCAGGCGGCGACCCGGGACAGCGCCCGCCTGGTGGAGCGGGCCGCCGACGGCGCCCAGCGCCTGGAGGGCGAGGCCGAGGGCATGCAGGCCTACGCCCGGGGCTTCCGTCTCGACGCCGACCCGGTCACGGACGAGGCGGCCCCGGACTGGGAGGCCCTGGCGGCGACGCAGGATGAGGCGACGCGGCTACCGGCCCTCGCGGAGTAAATAACGCCAGCCATATATGCTATTATCCATATGTCTTTGGGGGTGGGCCTCGGGGTCCGCCCCTCGGTGTTTTTTCGAGAGGAGCTCGAGATGGCAATCACTATCGGTATCAATGGCCTGGGGCGTATCGGTCGCCTGACCCTGCGGGCCCTGTGGGCGCGGGTCGCGGCCGGCGAGGTGACGATCGGCCGCATCAACGACCCGGGCGGCGACGCCGCCACCTTCGCCCACCTGCTGGAGTTCGACTCCGTGCATGGCCGCTGGAGCCCGGGGCAGGGCATCCGCGCCGAGGATGACGCCATCGTGATCGACGGCCGGGCGATTCCCTTCAGTGGCCATACCGCCATCGGCGACAGCGACTGGTCGAACTGCCGGGTGACCATCGAGTGTTCCGGCAAGATGAAGACGACGCAGAAGCTCCAGGCCTACCTGGACCAGGGCGTCGAGCGGGTGGTGGTCAGCGCCCCGGTCAAGGAGGAGGGGGTGCTCAATGTGGTGATGGGGGTCAACGACGACCGCTATGATCCGGCGTTGCATCGTATCGTCACCGCCGCCAGCTGCACCACCAACTGCCTGGCGCCGGTGGTCAAGGTGATCCATGAGACCTACGGCATCCGCCACGGCTCCATGACCACGGTGCATGACATCACCAATACCCAGGTCATCCTCGATGCCCCCAGCTCTCCAAGCAAGCCCGACCTGCGCCGTTCCCGGGCCTGTGGCATGAGCCTGATTCCCACCACCACCGGCTCCGCCAAGGCGATCACCGCCATCTTCCCGGAGCTTACGGGCAAGCTCAACGGCCACGCCGTGCGGGTCCCGCTGGCCAATGCTTCCCTCACCGACATGGTCTTCGAGCTGGCGCGGGAGGTCACCGCCGAGGAGGTCAACGCCGCGCTCGAGGCCGCCGCCGAGGGCCCGCTTTCCGGCATCCTGGGCTACGAGGAGCGCCCCCTGGTCTCCATCGACTACCGCACCGACCCGCGCAGCTCGATCGTCGACGCGCTCTCCACCCTGGTGATCAACGGCACCCAGCTCAAGCTCTACGCCTGGTACGACAACGAGTGGGGCTACGCCAACCGCACCGCCGAGCTGGCGCTCAAGGTGGCCCATGGTTAGTGGGGACGCGTCCTTGGGCGCCCGGCTGCGGGCGCTGCCCTTCGAGGTGCGCCAGTACCTGCTGATCACCGGCAACTACTGGGCCTTTACCCTCACCGACGGTGCCCTGCGCATGCTGGTGGTGCTCCATTTCCACCGGCTCGGCTACTCGCCGCTGGAAGTGGCCCTGCTGTTCCTCTTCTACGAGGCCTTCGGGGTGGTGACCAACCTGGTGGGGGGCTGGCTGGGCGCGCGCCTCGGGCTCAATCGCACCATGAACGTCGGACTCGGCCTGCAGATCGTGGCGCTGGCGATGCTGATGGTGCCCGCCGCGGCGCTGACCGTGCCCTGGGTGATGGCCGCCCAGGCGCTCTCGGGGATCGCCAAGGACCTCAACAAGATGAGCGCCAAGAGCGCGGTCAAGGTGCTGGTGCCCCGGGACAGCGCCAATGCCGGCAGCGCCCTCTACCGCTGGGTGGCGATCCTCACCGGCTCCAAGAACGCCCTCAAGGGGGCCGGCTTCTTCCTCGGCGGGGCCCTGCTGACGCTGATCGGCTTCCGGGGCGCGGTGCTGGCCATGGCGCTGATGCTCGCCGCCGTGCTGGGGCTGTCGCTGTGGCGGCTCAAGGCCGACCTGGGGCGGGTCAAGCACAAGCCCAGGTTCCGCGAGGTGTTCTCCAAATCGCGGGCGGTCAACGTGCTCTCGGCGGCGCGGCTCTGCCTGTTCGCCTCCCGGGATGTCTGGTTCGTGGTGGCCCTGCCGGTGTTCCTCTATGACCAGCACGGCTGGAGCCACTGGACGGTGGGGGGGCTGCTGGCGATCTGGGTGATCGGCTATGGCGGGGTGCAGACCCAGGCGCCGCGGCTGACCCGGCTGGTTCACGGCGAGGCGCGCCTGCTGACCGCCGGCTGGGCGGCGGCGCTGGCCCTGCTCGGCGTGGGGCTGGCGCTGCTGCCGCTGGAAGCGGTCTCCTGGCTGGTGCTGGGCTTGCTGGCCTTCGGCGTGCTCTTCGCCGTCAATTCCAGTTGGCACAGCTACCTGATCGTTCACTATGCCCGGGCCGACGGGGTCTCCATGGACGTGGGCTTCTACTACATGGCCAATGCCATGGGGCGGCTGATCGGTACCCTGCTGTCGGGCTGGCTCTATATGCAATATGGGCTTGGTGCCTGCCTGTGGGTGGCCGCGGCCCTGGTGGCGGCCAGCGCCCTGCTGGCCCTGGGGCTGCCGCGACGCTCCGCCTGATATCATGGGAGAAGGATCCGCCCGATGCCCTCGAAGGAGGCAATGATTGGAAGCCATTCGTTTGTTTAAGTGCCTGGGGGATGAGACGCGCCTGATGCTGGTGCTGCTGATTCACCGCGAGGGAGAGCTCTGCGTCTGCGAGCTGACCCATGCCCTGGAGGCCTCCCAGCCCAAGGTCTCCCGCCACCTGGCCCAGCTGCGCGCCTGCGAGCTGCTCAGCGATCGTCGCGACGGTCAGTGGGTCTACTACCGCCTGGCCGAGACCCTGCCCGACTGGGCCGGTCGGGTCCTCGAGGCCGCCGAGGCGGGGGAAAGCGCCCGCCTCGACGCCCTCCAGGCTCGGCTCGGTTGCATGGGCAATCGCCCGGAGCGACGTTCGGCGCTGTGTTGACGGCCGGGAGGCCTCGTCTCGACCGAGGGCCGAATCAGGCGGCGCCGGGGAAATGCGCTCGGGAATCATTGGCGATGCGCACCAGGGCCAGCATCAGCGGCACCTCCACCAGCACCCCTACCACCGTGGCCAGCGCCGCCCCGGATTGCAGGCCGAACAGGGCGATGGCGGCGGCCACCGCCAGCTCGAAGAAGTTGCTGGCGCCGATCATCGCCCCGGGGGCGGCGACGCAATGCGGCACCTTCCAGGCCTTGGCCCAGCCGTAGGCGATAAAGAAGATCAGGACGGTCTGGAGGATCAGCGGGATGGCGATCAGCACGATATGCAGCGGCGCCTCGAGGATGACCTCACCCTGGAAGGCGAACAACAGCACCAGGGTGATAATCAGCCCGATCGGTGTCACCGGGCCGAGGCGCTTCATAAAGACGTTGTCGTACCATTCGAGGCCATGGCGCGTGATCAGGGTGCGTCGGGTCAGGACGCCGGCCGCCAGCGGAATCACGATATACAGCAGCACCGACAGGGCCACGGTGTCCCAGGGCACCTGGATATCGGAGATGCCGAGCAGCAGGACCACGATGGGGGCGAAGGCGAACAGCATGATCAGGTCGTTGAGCGCCACCTGCACCAGGGTGTAGGCGGCGTCGCCGCGGGTCAGGGTGCTCCAGACGAAGACCATGGCGGTGCAGGGCGCCGCCCCCAGCAGGATGGCCCCGGCCAGGTACTGGCTGGCCAGTTCCTGGGGAATGAGCGGGCGAAAAATCACCATCAGGAAGAGCCAGGCGATGGCGAACATGCTGAAGGGCTTGATCAGCCAGTTCACCGTGGTGGTGATGATCAGCCCCTTGGGCTGGCGGCGCACCCCCAGCACGGCGGCGAAGTCGATCTGCGCCATCATCGGGAAGATCATCGCCCAGATCAGTACCGCCACCGGGATCGATACCCGGGCGACCTCGAAGCGCGACAGAGTCTCGGGGATGGCCGGGGCGACCTGGCCGAGCAGTACGCCGGCGCCGATGGCCAGCGCCACCCAGAGCGAGAGGTAGCGCCCGAACCGGCCCATGCCCTCGGCGGTGCTGGGGGCGCGAGAACTCGTGGATGGGGTCATGGGAGGCTCCGGAGCAAGGCATGGATCGAGGGCGTTTCGCTTAATGATATACGTATAGGCGTATATGTAAACCGTTGGGGGCTAACCGTGGCCGCGCCGGCTTGCGCGCCGGTGTAGGCGGAGAGGCCATCATGGATCAGAGGGAGGTGCTATGAGCGAGGCCCTGAGACTCGAGGCCCTGGGCATCGGTGCCCTGGAGGGCGTGGCGCTGACCCTGGCTCCCGGCGAGGTGCTCTGCCTCTCCGGGGCCAGCGGCAGCGGCAAGAGCCGGCTGCTGCGTGCCATCGCCGACCTGGAGCCCCATGAGGGCGAGGCCTGGCTGGGAGGCACCGCGCGGTCCTCGTTGCCGGCGCATCGCTGGCGGGCCCGGGTGATGCTGGTGCCCGCCGAGAGCCACTGGTGGGCGGAGCGGGTCGGCGAGCATCTGGCGGTGCCGCCCGACGCAGCGGATCTCGCCGCCCTGGGCTTCGCGGACGAGGTACTGGGCTGGGAGGTGGCCAGGCTCTCCTCCGGCGAGAAGCAGCGCCTGGCGCTGCTGCGGGCCGTGGCGGTATTGGATACGCGTCCGGGCGAGGCCGCGGCCCTGCTGCTGGACGAGCCCACCGCCAACCTGGACGAGGCCATGACCCGGGCGGTGGAGGCCTGGTTGCGCGAACGCCTCGGCGAGCGGGGCTGGCCGACCCTCTGGGTAGCCCATGATCCGGGGCAGATCGCCCGGGTGGCGAATCGCCACTGGCATATCGAAGGCCATCGGCTGATCGAGAAGGAGGCCCGCCCATGAGCGTGACCCCCCTGGCCTGGTGGCAGCTCGCCCTGGCCGCCGTCATGGTGGTGGGCCTGGCCGGCTGCACGGCGGCGATGCGCCTGGGGATGAGCCGCGGCCTGCTGATCGCCGCCCTGCGCACCGTGATCCAGCTGGCGCTGATCGGCCTGGTGCTGGAGGCGCTGTTCGCCGCCGAGCGCCTGCTCTGGGTGGCCCTGATGGCCCTGGCCATGCTGCTGATCGCCGGCCGCGAGGTGATGGCGCGACAGAAGCGGCGCTTCCTCGAGGGCTGGGGCTTCGGCATCGGCACCCTGGCGATGTTCCTCTCCTCCTTCACCGTGACCGTGTTGACCCTGACCGTGATCATCGGCCCCGAGCCCTGGTATCGGCCCCAATACGCCATTCCCCTGCTGGGGATGCTGCTGGGCAATACCATGACCGGGGTCGCCCTGGCTCTGGACCGTCTCACCGATGGTGCCTGGCAGCAGCGCGGGGTGATCGAGAATCGCCTGATGCTGGGCCAGCCCTGGTCCCGGGCCATCGAGGATATCCGCCGCGACGCCATCCGCAGCGGCCTGATGCCGATGATCAATGCCATGGCCGCCGCCGGCGTGGTGAGCCTGCCGGGCATGATGACCGGCCAGATCCTGGCCGGTAGCCCGCCGGCCCTGGCGGTGAAGTATCAGATCCTGGTGATGTTTGCCATCACCCTGGGCACCGGCTTCGGCGCCCTGGCGGCGGTGTCGATGGGCAGCCGGCGGCTGTTCGACAAGCGCGAGCGGCTGCGCCTGGAGCGCCTGGCGGCGCCGCGGAAATAAGGGCGCCCGCCGGATCGGCGGGCGCGGGGGCTCGTTTAATCGACCAGCTCCACGGCTATCGCCGTGGCCTCGCCGCCGCCGATGCACAGGCTCGCGATGCCGCGCTTGCCGCCGGTGGTACGCAGGGCATGCACCAGGGTGGCGATGATCCGCGAGCCGGTGGAGCCGATGGGGTGGCCCTGGGCGCAGGCGCCGCCATAGATATTCACCTTGTCGTGGGGAATCTCGAGCCCGTCCATGGCCAGCAGGGTCACCACCGCGAAGGCCTCGTTGATCTCGAAGAGGTCGACGTCATTCACCCCCCAGCCGAGCTTCTTGAGCAGCTTGTCGATGGCGCCCACCGGGGCGATGGTGAACTCGCTGGGGTGCTGGGAGTGGGTGCTGTGGCCGAGGATCCGCGCCAGGGGCGTGGCGCCATGGCGCTCGGCGGCGGCCTGGCTGGCCAGGATCAGCGCCGAGGCGCCGTCGGAGATGGAACTCGAGTTGGCGGCGGTGATGGTGCCGTCCTTGGCGAAGGCCGGGCGCAGGCCGCGGATCTTGTCGAGCTTGGCCTGGAAGGGCTGCTCGTCGTGGGCGACCAGGGTCTCGCCCTGGCGGCCGGTGACCGTCACCGGGGCCATCTCGGCCTCCAGGTGGCCCGCCTCCTGGGCGGCCATGGCGCGCTCCAGGGAGGCGATGGCGAAGTCGTCCATGCGCTCGCGGCTATAGCCCCGCGCCGTGGCGACCTCCTGGGCGAAGCCGCCCATCAGCTTGCCGGTCTCGGCATCCTCCAGGCCATCCAGGAACATATGGTCCTTGAGCTCGCCATGGCCCAGGCGGTAGCCGCTGCGCGCCTTGGTCAGCAGATGGGGGGCGTTGGACATGGACTCCATGCCGCCGGCCAGCAGCACCTCGCCGGAGCCGGCGCGGATCAGGTCATGGGCCAGCATGGTGGCCTTCATGCCGGAGCCGCACAGCTTGTTGATGGTGGTGGCGCCGACCCCATCGGGAATACCCGCCTGGCGCATCGCCTGGCGGGCCGGTCCCTGCTTGACCCCGGCGGGCAGCACACAGCCGAAGATGCCCTCGTCGATCGCGCCCGCCTCGATGCCGGCCCGCTCGATGGCGGCCCGGGTCGCCACCGCGGCCAGTTGCGGCGCGGTCAGGCTCGACAGGCTGCCCTGCAGGCCACCCATGGGGGTACGGGCGGCGGATAGGATGACGACGTCGTTCATGGTGACTCTCCTCGATGATGGGGCGCTATCCCGTTGACCCTCGAACGGGGCCATGGTTTGCTGTCAGCATAACCAAGCAAGCGCTAGTGTAAACAGGATGAATGTCGTGAATGATTCTCCACGCCGCCGGGAACTGACGCGCCTGGCGGCCCAGCTGTTCGTCCAGGAGGGCTTCGATCGCACCACGGTGCGCATGCTGGCCCAGGAGATGGGTATCAAGTCCGGTAGCCTCTTCCATCACTTTCGCGACAAGCAGGAGATTCTCTGCGCGGTGATCGAGGAGGGCACCCAGAACGCCCTGGCCATCGCCCGGGAGGCGCTGGAGGCCTGCGCGCCCACCCCGGAGGCGCGCCTTCACGCCATGGCCCGGGCGCACCTCGAGACCCTGCTCACCGACCGCAATGCCCATGTGGTGGCCCTCTACGAGTGGCGGCGTCTGGACGCCGAGTCCCGGGCCCACCTCAGCCACCTGCGCGACGCCTATGAGGCCTTGTGGCAGGAGGTGGTGGGGGACGCCCTGGAGGCCGGCCTGATTCATGGCGACAAGTTCCTGGTCTCGCGTTTCGTGCTGGGGGCGCTCAACTGGACGGTGCGCTGGTACGACCCGGAGGGGTCGAGAACCCCCGAAGAGCTGGCCCGCGAACTGATCGCCATGATCACTCCCCCCTCGCCCTGAATGCGTGCTTGCCGCCCCCGGGCGGCTTTCTCGACCATCGTCTAGGTTCGGCCGCCTTGTCGAGCCTCCCCCTTTCGCCTTAGCGTTGTACCAAGCGCTTGCTTGGTCTTGCAAGTTTACGTTTACGTTAAGGGTAGACAAGAGGCCTTGCGCCGCGCAGGCTTCGATAACAAGCACAACAAGAGGGCACGTCATGAGCACCACTGCGACCCAGACCGACTACGCCAGCTACCTGGAAGGCTTCTCCCTGGAGGCGCTGATCGGGCGTCTCGACGATCACCGCGATGGCCGGCTCAATGCCTTCGAGGCCTGTTGCGGCCGCCACCTGCGCGGCGGGCGCGGCGAGGTGCCGGCCCTGATCCAGGAGGGGCTGGACGGCAGCGTCAGCCGCCTCAGCTACGCCGAGCTGGATGCCCAGAGCGCCAGGCTGGCCGGCTGGTTCAAGGCCCGCGGCCTGGGGGAGGGGGACCGCATCGCCTGCATGCTGCCGCGCACCCCGGCGCTGCTGATCACGGTGCTGGCCACCTGGCGGATCGGCGCGGTCTATCAGCCGCTGTTCACCGCCTTCGGCCCCGACGCCCTGGAGTATCGCCTGGGCCGGGCCGATACCCGGCTGGTGATCACCGATGCCGATAACCGCGGCAAGTTCGAGGGCCTCGCGGCCTGCCCGCCGATCCTCAATGTGGATGGTGCCGGTGAGGGTGACCTGGCCTGGGGCGAGGCCCTGGCCCAGGCGCCGCTGGCCGAGGCGCCGCCGCGGCTGGCCCCCGAGGCGCCCTTCCTGCAGATGTTCACCTCCGGCACCGTGGGCAAGCCCAAGGGGGTGGCGGTGCCGCTCTCGGCGCTGCCCGCCTTCGCCCTCTATATGGAGTTGGCCATCGACCTGAGGCCCGAGGATCGCTTCTGGAACATGGCCGACCCCGGCTGGGCCTATGGCCTCTACTACGCCATCGCCGGGCCCCTGCTGCTGGGGGCGACGACGCACCTGTGCGAGGCGGGCTTCAGCGCCGAGGGAGCCCTCGACTTCATGCGTCGCCACGGCATCACCAACTTCGCCGCCGCGCCCACCGCCTACCGGCTGATGAAGGCCTCGGGGATCTTCGACGAGGCCGCCGAGCAGCTCTCCCTGCGGGTCGCCAGCTCCGCCGGCGAGCCCCTCAATACCGAGGTGGTCGGTTGGGTGGAGCGGGCCCTGGGCTGCCCGGTGATGGATCACTACGGTCAGACCGAGACCGGCATGACCTGCTGCAACCACCATGCCCTGGCGCATCCCAAGCACGTTGGCGGCATGGGGGTGCCCCTGCCCGGTCATCGGCTGGCGATCCTCGATGCCGAGTACCGGGAGCTGCCCGATGGGGAGCCCGGCGTCCTGGCGGTGGATATCGCCCGCTCGCCGGCCTTCTTCTTCCCCGGTTACACCTGGCAGGAGAAGCACCCCTTCGCCGAGGGCTACTATTTGACCGGGGACGTGGTGATTCGCAATGCCGACGGCAGTTTTCAGTTCGCCGGCCGCGACGATGACATCATCACCACCGCCGGCTACCGGGTCGGTCCCGCCGACGTGGAGAACTCGGTGCTGACCCATCCGGCGGTGGCGGAGTCCGCGGCGGTGGGCAAGCCCGACGAGATTCGCGGCGAGATCATCAAGTCCTTCGTGGTGCTGCGTGAGGGTCATGAGCCCAGCGAGGCCCTGGCCGAGGAGATTCGTCAGCGGGTCCGCGAGCGGCTCTCGACGCACGCCTTTCCGCGGGAGATCGAGTTCGTCGAGACCCTGCCCAAGACCCCCAGCGGCAAGATTCAGCGCTTCAAGTTGCGCGCCCAGGCCGCCGACGAGACGGCGGCGACCCCCTCGTAATTCGTGGAGAACCCCATGCAGATTCAAGACCAGACCTTCCTGATCACCGGCGCCGCCTCCGGGCTGGGGGCGGCCACCGCCGAGCGCCTGGTGGCCGCCGGCGGCCGGGTCGTGCTCAGCGACCTGAGCGACAGGGTCGAGGCCCAGGCCGTGGCCCTGGGCGGGGCCGCCCGGGCGCTGCGCGGCGATGTCACCTCGGAGGCGGACATGCAGGCGGCCATCGACGCCGCCATCGAGCTCGGCGAGGGGCGCGGCCTGGCCGGGGTGATCCACTGCGCCGGGGTGGTCAGCGTGGCCAAGCTGGTGGATCGGGAGGGCAACCCCGCGGACCTGGAGGCCTATGCCCGCACCATCCAGATCAACCTGGTGGGCAGCTTCAACGTGATGCGCCTGGCCGCCGCCGCCATGACCAAGAATGCGCCGGGCGAGGAGGGCGAGCGGGGGGTGATCATCAACACCGCCTCCATCGCCGCCTTCGATGGCCAGGTGGGGCAGTGCGCCTACAGCGCCTCCAAGGCCGGGGTGGTGGGGATGAGCCTGCCGGCGGCCCGGGAGCTCTCCCGGCACGGCATCCGGGTGATGGCCATCGCCCCCGGGGTCTTCGAGACGCCGATGATGAGCGATATCCCCGAAGACGCGGTGGCGGCCCTCTCCGCCGCCGTGCCCTTCCCCAAGCGCCTCGGCAAGCCCGACGAGTTCGCCCGCCTGGCGGAGCAGATCATCACCAACACCATGCTCAACGGCGAGGTGATTCGCCTGGATGGCGGGATTCGGATGCAGTAGACCACGTTAAAAGCAGTATCAGCCCCGGACTGTAGTCGAGTTCCGGGGCTATTCTGGCGGTAGGCTTTCGCAAAGACGCTGTGAACCCATCCTTGGGCGCTCGACTTTTTCGTCCCTGAAAAAGACGCTTTGCTTCAGCCTACCCCCAGCGCCCCTCAGGCACTCAAGTGCTGTTGGCTCTAAAGGTAAGTAGGCTGGAGTTGCGCGAATCGCCGCCAGCTGCTTGGTTTAATAGACCCCGGCCCGCGATGGGTCGGTCCTGTCGAAGCACTATCGAGCGATCAAGGAGGCGTCGAATGTCTATCGAGAAAGTTGCCTATCGTGCCCATGCCACGGCCACCGGCGGCCGCGACGGCCGCGCCGTCTCCTCCGACGGGGTCCTCGATGTCGCCCTGGCGGTGCCCAAGGAGATGGGCGGGGGCGGCGGGGAGGCCACCAACCCCGAGCAGCTCTTCGCCGCCGGCTACTCCGCCTGTTTCCTCGGCGCCATGCAGTTCGTCGCCGGCCGCGACAAGCTGGCGCTGCCGGATGATGCCAGCATCGAGGGTGCGGTGGGCATTGGCGAGATTCCCGGCGGCTTCGGTATCGAGGTGGAGCTCAAGATCTCCCTGCCGGGCATGGACAAGCAACAGGCCCGGCAGGTGATCGATGCCGCTCACCAGGTCTGCCCCTACTCCAATGCCACCCGGGGCAATATCGATGTGACCCTGACCCTGGTGGAGTGACGACGCCCGGTCTCGCGCCCGTGTCTCCCCAGGCACGCGGCGTGCCTTGACCGCCCGCCCCGAGGCTTCGGGGTGGGCGGTATCGTGTCTGGCCATCGGCGGGTGTCGACCAAGGTCGGGGGCCATTTGGCGGCGAGAATTAAAACGAACGCTTGACGTTCTTCGGGTCAGCGGATAGTTTCAAACATATGTTTGAAATGGCGCCGCCGCCTAGCGTCTTCCCGATGACCGGCGCCCTCTTCTGGAGAATCCGACATGCCCGACTATCAGGCCCCCCTGCGCGACCTGCGTTTCGTGATGGACGAGATGCTCGACTATCCGGCCCACTACGCCCGCCTGCCGGCTGGCGAAGAGGCCTCCCCGGACGTGGTGGCGGCCATCCTCGAGGAGGGCGCCCGCTTCGCCCGCGAGGTGCTGCTGCCGCTGAACCAGAGCGGCGACCAGGAGGGCTGCCGGCTTGAGGGCGGCGAAGTCAAGGCGCCGCAGGGCTTCAAGGCCGCCTATGCCCAGTACGTGGAGGGGGGCTGGCCGAGCCTCGCCGCCGACCCCGAACACGGTGGCCAGGGCCTGCCGCATTCGCTGGCCATGGTGCTCAACGAGATGATCTGTGCCACCAACCTGGCCTGGGGCATGTACCCGGGGCTCTCCCACGGCGCCGCCGACGCCCTGCGTCATCATGGCACCGACGAACAGAAGGCCAGCTACCTGACCAAGCTGGTGGAGGGCACTTGGACCGGCACCATGTGCCTCACCGAGCCTCATTGCGGCACCGACCTGGGGCTGATCAAGACCCGCGCCCTGCCCACCGAAGACGGCGCCTATGCGATCACCGGCACCAAGATCTTTATCTCCGCCGGCGAGCACGACCTGGCCGAGAACATCGTCCACCTGGTGTTGGCCAAGCTGCCGGACGCTCCCGAGGGCTCCAAGGGCATCTCGCTCTTCGTGGTGCCCAAGTTCCTGCCCGATGCCGACGGCAACCCGGGGGAGCGCAATGGCGTGGTCTGCGGGTCGCTGGAGCACAAGATGGGCATCCACGGCAACGCCACCTGCGTGATGAACTTCGACGGGGCCAAGGGCTTTTTGGTGGGCGCCCCCAACAAGGGCCTGGCCTGCATGTTCACCATGATGAATGCCGCCCGCATCGGCGTCGGCATCCAGGGCCTGGGGCTGGCCGAGGCGAGCTTCCAGAACGCCCTGGCCTATGCCCGCGACCGCCTGCAGATGCGTGCCCTCTCAGGCCCCAAGGCGCCGGAGAAGGCCGCCGATCCGATCATCGTCCACCCGGACGTGCGGCGCATGCTGCTGACCCAGAAGGCCTTCGCCGAGGGCGGCCGGATGCTGGTGCTCTACACCGCCCAGATGATCGATATCGTCGAGCATGGCAGCGATGCCGCCGAGCGGGAGCGAGCCGAGACCCTGCTGGGCCTGCTGACCCCCATCGTCAAGGCCTTCCTCACCGAGGTGGGCTTCGAGGCCACCAACGAGGGCGTGCAGGTGTTCGGCGGCCACGGCTTTATCCAGGAGTGGGGCATGGAGCAGCTGGTGCGGGACGCCCGCATCACCCGCCTCTACGAGGGCACCACCGGCATCCAGGCCCTCGACCTGCTGGGTCGCAAGGTGCTGATGAGCCAGGGTGAGAGCCTCAAGGTCTTCACCAAGGAGATCCACAAGTTCTGCCAGGCGGAGGAGGGCAACAGCGCCCTCGCCGAATTCGTGCGGCCGCTGGCCAAGCTCAATGCCGAGTGGGGCGAGCTGACCATGGGCATCGGCATGAAGGCCATGGCCGACCGCGAGGAGGTGGGCGCGGCCAGCGTCGACTACCTGATGTACTCCGGCTACGTGACCCTGGCCTACCTCTTCGCCCGGGCCGCCAGGCAGGCCCAGGCGACCCTGGCCGAAGGCAGCGAGGATGCCGCCTTCTACCGCGGCAAGCTCAATACCGCGCGCTTCTACTTCGAACGCCTGCTACCGCGCACCCGCAGCCACAAGCAGGCCATCGAGGCCGGCGCCGAGTCGCTGATGGCGATGTCCGCCGAGGACTTCGGCCGCGGCTTCGAGCTCTGAGTCCGAGGCCATGCCAGGCTTACTGTGATCGATCTCTCTGGTCAGTCGCGCTGACCGCTTGCTTACGGCGACCTCGGGTCGCCGTTTTTTTGTTGGGCCGGGTCGGCCGCGGCGACCCGGCGCGCCAGGGCTGGATCATCTCGGCGTCAGATCATCGAGCTCGGCGTCAGACCATAGAGCAGGCGTCGCGCCGCTATGGCAGGGCTCTGGGAGCAACGAAGATGCGCCTCAGGCGTACCCCAGCGCCGCCCTGAGGCGCGGCGCATTGGCCTCGACCCAGCGCGGGTCGATGGCGCCCCAGTCGCGGATGCGATAGCGGCCGATATTGTGCCGCGCGCCCTCGGCCTGCTCGAAGTCGCAGGCGATATCCAGCTCGGCGAGGGAGTGGATGGTGTCCTGGGCGGTGCGCCGCGGCATGCCGGTGGCCTCGATCAGCTCGGGCACACTGGCCAGGCCTCGGTCGATCAGGTGGGCCACATAGAGGCGCCGATAGAAGCTGCTCTTGGTCTTGCTGAGGGGCTCGTCCATAGGTCGCGGTCTCGTCTCGCGGGTGGGGTGTCTATCCTACGCCTTGAGGGTGGCGGATATCGAGGTGAGGACGATGCGCGAGACGATGTGGGCCATGCGGCTCCACGAGACCGGGCGGCCGCTGCGCCGGGAGCGGGTCCCGCGCCCCGTGCCGGGCCCCGGGGAACTGTTGATCCGGGTCGAGGCCTGCGCGGTGTGCCGCACCGACCTGCATGTGGTGGATGGCGAGCTCACCGAGGCGCGGCTGCCGTTGATTCCCGGACACGAGATCGTCGGCGAGGTGGTGGCCCGGGGGCCGGGGGTGACGACGCCGGCGCCGGGCAGCCGGGTAGGCGTGCCCTGGCTGGGCTGGACCTGTGGCGAATGCACCGAGTGTCGCGCCGGGCGGGAGAACCTCTGCCGGCGGGCGCAGTTCACCGGCTACACCCGGGACGGCGGCTATGCGGAGTACTGCGTGGCGGATGCCCGCTACGGCTTTCCCGTGGCAGGCGAGGCCCGGGCCTCGGCGCCCTTGCTCTGCGCCGGGCTGATCGGCTACCGCGGCTGGCGCCTGGCGGGGGGCGAGGCGATTCGCCACCTGGGGCTCTACGGATTCGGTGCCGCGGCGCACCTGCTGATTCAGCTGGCCCGAGCCCGGGGCCAGCACTGTTATGCCTTCACCCGCCCCGGCGACCGGCAGGCCCAGGCCTTCGCCCGACGCCAGGGGGCCCGCTGGGCGGGGGACTCGGGCCAGCCGCCGCCCCAGGCGCTGGATGCGGCCATTATCTTCGCCCCGGTGGGCGAGCTGGTCCCCGAGGCCCTGGCCCGGGTGCGCCCCGGCGGGGTGGTGGTGTGTGGCGGCATCCATATGTCGGAGATTCCCGCCTTCCCCTATCGGCTGCTCTGGGAGGAGCGCCTGGTGCGCTCGGTGGCCAACCTGACCCGCGCCGACGGCGAGGCCTTCCTGCCCCTGGCGGCGCAGATTCCCATCCAGACCGAGACCCATGCCTACCCCCTGGCAGAGGCCAATCGCGCCCTCGATGACCTGCGCGCCGGGCGCCTCGAAGGCGCCGCCGTGCTGATTCCCTGAGCGGTGGCGCCGCGCCCCTTGAGGGGGAGCGGCCCGCCATGGGGCATCCCCATGGCTGGCTTTGCATACAGCATGGGAGGGCGCCGATACGGCCAGCGGTCAATACGCCTCCAGGCGTTGCAGATCGCGCTATGGAGAGGGCGCCGATACGGCCAGCGGTCAATACGCCTCCAGGCGTTGCAGGTCGCGCACGATGCGACGTACCTCGGCCCGGTGCTCCGCCGCTAGGGAGGCGAAGAACTCCTCCTCGTGCCTGGCGCCGGCGCGCTCGGCGCGGTGCTCGTAGAGGTCCTGCAGGGTACGGTGGGTGGCCAGGGCGGTGGCCAGTACGTCCTGCACCTCGCCGCCGCCGAGGCGCTCCGGCAGGCGGCCCACCACGGGGGCATGGGGAAAGTCGGCGGGGTCGTCGAACCAGGTCTCCAGCACGGCGGCGTGGTCGCCATCCTCTTCCAGGTAGTTGGCCAGCTCCTGGCCTTGCTTGGTCTCCCGCTGCACTAGGTACGCCAGGGCCATCTTCTGACGCTCGTTGCTGGCCTGATCGGCCAACCGCTGATACTGGTCGGCCAGCTGGCGGTGGAAGTCTACCGCCCAGGTCACCAGCTCCTTCACTTGATGAAAGCGCATCCTCGGCTCCTCCCATCGTTTCATCGGGGCTTCCCGTTAGCCTAGTCCCTGGCGGCGCCGGCGCCTTGACCTGCATCAGGACACGGTGCTTCTGCTACCATGCGCCTCTTCCGATCATCCGCCCGGAGTCCCCATGCTCTCCTCGACCCTCGCCGCCATTCGCGAGCCCGACCCGGCCCTGGCCGAACGGGTGGCCCAGCACCTGGACAACCTCACCAAGCCGCCGGGCAGCCTGGGCCGCCTGGAGCGCCTGGCCATCGAGCTGGCGCTGAGCCAGGGCGAGGCCCTGCCGCGGGTCTCGCCCCCCGGGGTGCTGGTCTTCGCCGCCGACCACGGGGTGGCGGCGGAGGGAGTCTCGGCCTTTCCCCAGGCGGTCACCGCCCAGATGGTGGCCAACTTCGCCGCCGGCGGCGCGGCCATCAATGCCTTCGCCCGCCAGCATGGGGCGCGCCTGGAGGTGATCGACGTGGGGGTGGCCGGCGAGCTGCCCGCCGAGGTGAGGTCCGCGGTGGTGAATGCCCGGGTGCGCTCCGGCACCCGCAACCTGGCGGTGGAGGACGCCATGACCCGGGACGAGGCGGAAGCGGCCATCGCCGAGGGCATCCGGGCCGCCGAGCGGGCGGTGACGGCGGGCTGTCGCTGCCTGATCGTCGGCGAGATGGGTATCGCCAATACCACCGCCAGCAGCGCCCTGCTGGCGGCCCTCTGTGACGCCTCCCCGGAGGCCGTGGTGGGGCCGGGGACCGGCATCGATGCCGCCCGCCTGGCCCATAAGCGCGAGGTGATCGCCCGGGCCCTGGCTGGTCGCCGAGTCGATGCCGAGGATCCCCTGGGGGCCCTGGCGGCCCTCGGCGGGCTGGAGATCGCCGCCATGCTGGGGGCCTACCTGGGCGGCGCGGCCCGGCGGGTGCCGCTGCTGGTGGATGGGCTGATCGCCACGGTGGCGGCACTCGTGGCCTGCCGGCTCTGTCCGGCGCTGCGTCCCTACCTGATCTTCGGCCATCGCTCCCGGGAGCCGGGCCACGAGATCGCCCTGGGGGATCTCGACGCGCGGCCGCTGCTCGACCTGGAACTGCGCCTGGGGGAGGGCAGCGGCGCCGCCCTGGCCTTCCCGCTGCTGGAATCGGCCTGCCGAATGCTCGCCGAGATGGCGACCTTCGATCAGGCCGGCATCGGTGCCGCCCCATGAATGCCCCGGCGAGCGTGCGACCGCTGGACTTCGCCCCGGGCCTGAGCCTGGCGGCGGACGACCGCTGCCTGCACTTCGCCTCGGCCAGGCCGCTGCGCACCCTGAGCAGCGCCCTGGTGGGGGGCGGCCTGGGTTGGCGGCGCCACTTCTGCAACTTCCATGTGGACAAGGCCTATGACGGCCGTACCCCCGCCGATGACCTGAGCGATTGGCTGGCCCGGCGCGACCTGGGCGTCGATAAGAGCCTGGCCATGATGACCGCGGTGCACCTGGAGCATTTGGCCCTGGTGGCGGGGCCGGGGCTGCTGGTGGCGGTCACCGCCGGGGCCGGCAATGCGGTGGATATCGCCGCGCCCCTGGCGGGCGACCCGCGCCCGGTGGGCACCATCAATACCCTGGTCTTCCTGGATGCCCACCTGAGCGACGCGGGCCTGGTCAATACCGTGCTCTCGGCGACGGAGGCCAAGGCCCGGGCCCTCCAGGCCCTGGATATTCGCGACCCCCATGCCGGTACCCCGGCCAGCGGCACCTCCACCGACTGCCTGGCCGTCGCCGCCACCCAGGCGGGGGAACCCCGCGACTACGCGGGCTCCGGCACCCGCCTGGGCCGCGAGCTGGGGCGGGCGATCTTCGCGGCGACCCGCGAGTCGCTGATTCGCAGCCGGGAGGCGCGCCATGGCTGAGCCGCTGTCCCTCGGACTGCTGGGGCTGGTGCTGCTGGCCATCGCCCTGGACCTGATCATCGGCGACCCCCGCGCCCTGCCGCATCCGGTGGTGGGCATGGGCGCGGTGATCGCCCGCCTGGAGCGGGCCTGGAACCGCGGGAGCGCCCGGGCGCGGCGCCTCAGGGGAGCGCTGATGTGCGCCCTGGTGGTGCTGGGCACCTATGCGTTGGCCTGGGGAGGGCTGGCCCTGCTGGCATCGCTTCACCCGGGCCTGGCCTGGCTCGCCGAGCTCTGGCTGCTGGCCAGTTGCCTGGCCATCAAGGGGCTGCGGGACGCCGCCCGGGAGATCGCCGCGCCCCTGGCCCGGGGCGAGCTGCCCGAGGCGCGCCGGGCCCTGGCGATGGTGGTGGGCCGGGATACCGCGCACCTGGACGAGGCGGAGATCAGCCGTGGCGCGGTGGAGACGGTGGCCGAGAACACCGTGGACGGCATCACCGCGCCGCTGTGCTTCGCCCTGCTCGGCGGCGCTCCCCTGGCCCTGGCCTACAAGGCGATCAATACCCTCGACTCCATGGTCGGCTACCGGGACGAACGCTATGCCGATTTCGGCTGGGCCTCGGCGCGCCTCGACGATGTCGCCAACTGGCTGCCGGCGCGGCTGACCGCGCTGACGCTCTGGCTAGGTGCGCTCTTCATGAAAGGCTTGGGATCGGGGGAGATGGCTACCCGTGGGGCCCTGGCCGCGACCTGGCGGGAGGCACCCCGCCACCCCAGCCCCAACAGCGGCTGGCCGGAGGCCATGGTGGCCAACCTGCTGGGGGTGCAGCTGGGGGGCACCAATCACTATCGCGGCCAGGTCTCCGAGCGGGCCCGGCTGGGCACGCCCCGCCGGCCGCTGGCGGCAGGGCATATCGCCGCCACCCTGCGCCTGATGCATGGCGGCTGGCTGGGCTTTGTGCTGTTGATGGCGGCGGTGATTCTGCTTAAGGAGGCCCTTTGACGAGAAACCACCTGACGCGAGATGACTGGGCTTCGAATGACTGGCCCCTGCACGGGGGCGAGGCGGCGCCGCTGCTGGCGCGCTTCGGCCTGCCCGCCGATACGCCGCTGCGCGACGTCAGCGCCAACCTCAACCCCCTCGGTCCCCCCGAATGGCTTCCCGAGTGGATGGCCGAGCGGGCCAGCGACCTGGGCCGCTACCCCGACCCGGACTATGCCGCCGCCCGGGCCGCCATCGCCGCCCACGAGGGGGTGACCCCGGAGCAGGTGCGCCTCACCAACGGCGGCGCCGAGGCGATCTACCTGGCCGCCGCCCTGCATGCCGGTCGCCCCGCCGCTATCCTCGAGCCGGGCTTCGCCGAGTATCGCCGCGCCTGTCAGGCCCATGGGCTGCCGGTGCAGGGCCTGCCCCTGGCCGCCCCCGACTTTATCCTCGACTTCTCCCTGGACCCCGAGGCCCTGATCGCGGGGCTGGGGGAGGCCGAGGTGCTCTTTATGGGGCGCCCCAATAATCCCACCGCGACCCTGGTGCCGCGCCCGGTGATGGAGCGGCTGCTGGAACTCACCGCCGCGCGGGGCTGCACCCTGGTGGTGGACGAGGCCTTTATCGACTTCGTCGACGACGCCGAGCGCCTGACCCCCTGGCTCGAGCGCTTCGAGCACCTGATCCTGCTGCGCTCCCTGACCAAGTGGTTTACCCTGCCCGGGCTGCGCCTGGGCTACCTGCTCGCCGCGCCGGCCCGGGTCGCCGCCGCCGCCGTGCATCAACCGGCCTGGAGCGTCAACCAGCTCGCCGCCGACCTGGTGGCGCCGCTGCTGGCGGATCGCGACTTCGACGCCCGCACCCGGGCCTGGCTCGCCGCCGAGCGCCCGGCCATGCAGGCGGCGCTGAGCGACCTGGGCCTGAGGGTGGTGCCGAGTCGCGCCAACTTCTTCCTGGTGCGTCACCCCGCCGGCGGGGAGGCCACCGCCCGGCTCTTGCCGGCGCTGCTGCGCCGCGGCTGGCTGGCACGCCACACCCGGGGGTTCGCCGGCCTGGACGGGGGCTGGCTGCGCCTGGCCCTGCGCAGCGCCGAGGAGAACCGAGCGCTGTGTCGGGCCCTGGCGGCGGCGATGGCCGAGGTCGACCGAGGAGAGACACCATGATCGCCTTTATCAGCGGCGGGGCCCGCTCCGGCAAGAGCGACTATGCCGAGCGCCTGGCCCGGCAATGGCGGGACGCACGGGGCGGCGACCTCTGGTACCTGGCCACCGCCCGAGCCACGGATGACGAGATGGCCGAGCGCATCGCCCGCCATCGGCGCCAGCGGGGGGAGGGCTGGCGGACCCTGGAGGCCCCCCTGGCCCTGGATGCGGCCCTGGACCAGGTCGCCCCGGGGGAGACGGTGCTGCTCGACTGCCTGACCCTGTGGGCCAGCCAGTGGCGTTATGGCGGCGGCGGCAGCGACGCCGAGGGGCGCGCCCTGCTGGCCAGGGTGCTGAGCGAGGCCAAGCGACGGGGGATCGCCCTGGTGGTGGTCTCCAACGATATCAACGAGGGGCTACCCGCCGAGGATGGCGAGACCCGCGCCTTCGTGGCCTTCCTGCAAGGCTTGCACCGGGACCTGGCCGCCGAGGCGGAGCAGGTGGTGCAGCTGGTGGCGGGGTTGCCCTGGGTCTGGAAGGGGGAGGGCCCATGAGCACGGTCCCTCCATCGACCCCGCCATCGGCCACGTCATCGGTGGAGCCCCGGGGCCTGGCCGCTGCCGGCTTCGGCCTGGTGCTGGCGCTGCAGTTCCTGACGCGGATTCCGCTGCCGCTGGCCTGCCCCTGGATCCCGGCCACCCGGCGCTGGGCGCTGCGCGCCTACCCCCTGGTGGGGCTGCTGCTGGGGGGCCTCTTGGCCCTGGCGGCGCTGGCGCTGTCGGGCTGGCCCACGCCGTTGCTGGCCCTGGCGCTGCTCAGCCTCTGGGTGGCGCTCTCCGGGGGCCTGCACCTGGACGGGGTGATGGACCTGGCCGATGCCCTGGGCAGCAATGCCCCCCTGGAGCGGCGCTGGGCGATCCTGAAGGATGCCCAGGTGGGCAGCTTTGCCATCCTGGCGCTGGTCTTCCTGCTGGCCTGGAAGGGCCTGCTGCTCTGGGCGCTGCTGGAGGCCGGCGTCGCCCCGCCGTGGCTGCTGGTCGTGCCGGCCCTGGCCCGCTTCGGCGCCGTGGCGCTGTTGCGCCTGGCGCCGCTGGCCCGCCGCGAGGGGCTGGCCTGGGCCTGGCGCCAGGAGAGCCGCCACCGGGACCTGGCGCTGTCGCTGCTGCCCCTGGTCGTGGCGTTCTGGTGGCTGCCCACCGGCTGGTGGCTGCTGGTGGCGCTGGCCGCCTTCCTGCTGGCCTTCGCCGCCCTGATGGTGCGCAGCTTTCGCGGCATCAACGGCGATATGCTGGGGGCGGCCATCGAGGGTGGCGAGCTCTGGCTGCTGCTGGTGGCCTGGTTGTGGCTGAGCTCGTGAGACCAAGGGAGGACGTTTGATGTTATCGCCGAGCCTGACCCTGGTGGTGGTTCGCCATGGCCTGACCGCCTGGAACCGGAGCGGCCGCTACCAGGGCCACCGGGATATTCCTCTGGATCTCGAGGCGGCCCGCCCGGGGCTCGAGCGCCTGCGGGCCTGGTCCGGGAAGCATCTGCAGGGGTTGGACGCCATCCACTGCAGCGACCTGACCCGCTGCCGCCAGACCCTGGCGCACCTGGCCCCGCCTGGCGTGCCACCTCACCCCGCGCCGCGCTTCGATGCCCGGCTGCGGGAGCTGAATTTCGGTGCCTACGAGGGCAAGTGCTACGCCGAGCTCGAGTCGGACCCCGATTACCGGGCCTGGATCGATGGGCGCGGCGAGCGCCCGCCCCCCGGCGGCGAGTCCGCCGGCGAGCTGCGCGCGCGACTCGATGCCTGGTTCCATGCGCTGACCCTCGAGGCCGGGGCCAAAGGCGACGGCGCCTATCGCGCCCTGGTGGTGACCCATGGCGGGGTGCTGCGGGAGCTGCGGCGGCGCTTCGAGGCCATCGACTTCTGGGCCGCCGGGGTGACCCAGGCGGAGGGGCGCCACTTCCATCTCATTCGACACGGAGACGCCTGGCGATGCGAGTGGTCATCGGCGGTACCCACGCCGGCAAGCGCGCCGCGGTAAGGGCCTGGGGCGGGACACCGCGCTGGCTCGAGGTTGCAAGCCTCCTCGAAGGCCCGCCGCCCACCGGAGACCTGGTGATCGACGGCTGGGCGGCGTGGATCGCCGCTCAGCTGACAGACGAGGCCGATAACGACCGCCTGCGGGCGCGCCTCGCCCGGGCCCTGGACGCCCTGCGGGACGCGGAGCGGCGCACGGGGGCCACCACGACCCTGATCCTCGAGGAGATGGGACGCGGCCTCGTGCCGATGTCGCGCCGCCAGCGGCGGCTGCGCGACCTCAACGGCTGGCTGGCCCAGGACGCCGCGGCCCGGGCCGAGGCGGTCTACTACGTCTGGCATGGGCTGGTAAGGCGGCTTGGCTAAAGGTCGCTTAGCCAGGGCGGCATCAATCGTAATAGAATCTGGAAATGTTTTTCACTGAGGAGTGCGGGGCGATGTGGACGCGGTTTCGTCGATGGGTCGATAACTTTACCCTGACCCTGGTGGGGGTGGTGATCCTGGCCAGCGTGCTGCCGGCCCAGGGGCGCGGCGTGCCCTTCTTCGAGGGGCTGACCGTGGCGGCCATCGCCCTGCTGTTCTTTATGCATGGCGCCAAGCTCTCGCGGCAGGCGATCATCAGCGGGGCCACCCACTGGCGCCTGCACCTGGTGGTGTTCGGCTTCACCTTCGCCGCCTTCCCGCTGCTCGGGGTGCTGGGGCGGCCGCTGATGGAGCCCTGGCTGGGCACGCCCCTGACCCTCGGCATGCTCTACCTCTGCGTGCTGCCCGGCACGGTGCAGTCCGCCATCGCCTTCAACTCCCTGGCCCGGGGCAATGTGCCGGCGGCGATCTGCAACGCCTCCGCCTCCAGCCTGATCGGTATCCTCGCCACCCCCCTGCTGGTGATGCTGATCATGGGTGTCCAGGCCACCGGGGAGGGCTACAACGCCGGCGAGGCGGTGCTCAAGATCAGCCTGCAACTGCTGCTGCCCTTCGTGCTGGGACACCTGGCGCGGCCCTGGATCGGCGACTGGGTGGCCCGCAACCGCCCCTGGCTGAGCAAGGTGGACCAGAGCTCCATCCTGCTGGTGGTCTATACCGCCTTCAGCGCCTCGGTGGTGGGCGGGCTCTGGCAGACCGTGGGGCTCGGCCCGCTGCTGGCGCTGATCCTGGCCTGCTGCGTGCTGCTGGCCCTGGTGCTGGGGCTGACCACGGCCCTGGCCCGGGGGCTGGGCTTCAGCAAGGAGGACGAGATCACCATCGTCTTCGGCGCCTCCAAGAAGAGCCTGGCCACCGGGGTGCCCATGGCCCAGGTGCTCTTCGCCGGCGGCGCCCTGGGGCCCATGCTGCTGCCGATCATGCTCTTCCATCAGATCCAGTTGATCGTCTGCGCCATCCTGGCTCAGCGCTACGCCCAGCGGCCCGCCGCGACAGAAGCGGCAAATTGACCTTTCCCGGGGGGATTGCTAGCTTACGCGCACTCTCAGGTGCTGGTAGAAGGCCTTTCTACCAGATAAACGGGAAGTCGGTGCGCGGCCCTGCCGCCATTCCGACGCTGCCCCCGCAACGGTGATCGAGTCGAGAACCGCCACTACCTTCAACGGTATGCCACTGTGCCACAGGCATGGGAAGGCGGCGGTTCGGAAGGTCCTGATGCCTGGCCCTTGTGCTCAGGTCCTTCACTCGTCAGCCCGGAGACCGGCCTGGAGAGGCATGCCGTGTCACGGTGGGCGACGGGAGGCGGGCTCGCCGATTCCCTCGCCGCGCCGTGTCCCGGCCTCCATAACGCATGACGCCGTGCGGGTGAGCACGGCGAGCAAGGGACACCCGATGATGACCTCCTTCTCCCCCCGTGGCCTGGCCGCCATGTCCGTTGCCGCCTTGCCGCTGGCGCCGCTCTCCCAGGCGATTGCCGCGACGTCCGGCGACAATGAGGCGACGCAGACCCTGAATCCCCTGGTGGTGACCGCCACCCTGGCGCCGCGCACCGCCGACGAGTCGCTCGCCTCGGTGACCGTGCTGGACGAGGCGACCCTGCGCCGCCAGGACCCCACCCGCCTCACCGACCTGCTGCGTGGCCAGCCCGGGGTGGATGTCACCTCCAACGGCAGCTTCGGCAAGACCAGCAGTGTCTATATCCGCGGGACCTCGAGCAACCAGAGCCTGTTGATGATCGATGGCATTCGCCTGCGCTCCGCCACCCTGGGCAGTGCCGCCTGGCAGTTCCTCGATCCGAGGATGTTCGAGCGCGCCGAGATCGTGCGTGGTCCCCGCGGCAGCCTCTACGGCGCCGATGCGGTGGGCGGCGTCATTCAGCTCTTTACCCCCGAGGGCGAGGCGGGGGCGCCGACGCCGCGTATCTCGCTGGGCGGCGGCTCCTTCGATAGCCAGCGTTATGGCGCCTCGCTGTCCGGCGCCGAGGGCGGTACCCGCTACTACGTCGCCGCCAGCCGCTTCGATACCGACGGTGTGCCGGTGGTGCGTGGTGGCGACGACAAGGGGTATGACAATACCTCCGGCCTGGTGCGGCTCTCGCATACCTTCGATAGCGGCGCCGAGCTCGGCATGCTGGCGCTGCGGGGGCGGGGCAATACCGAGTTCGATAGCTTCGGTGCTCCGGCCGAGACCGATTTCGTCCAGCAGGTGGCCGGTGTCTATGGGGAGCTGCCGATCACCGAGCGCTGGCGCAGCCGCCTGACCCTGAGCGAGGCGAGGGACGAACAGCAGAGCCTTTATGGCTGGGGAGAGACGCGCTTCGATACCCAGACCCGCACCGTGCGCTGGGATAACACCCTCGATATCGGGGCGCATGAGGTGGTGTTGGGTGCCGAGTACATGGAAGACTCGGTCACGACCTCCGATGATTATCTGTTGGATAGTCGCGACAATCTCGCCGTCTTCGCCCAGGGGCTGCTGGACTTCTCTCCGCTGGCCGTGCAGGCCAGCCTGCGCCACGACGACAACGAAGCCTTCGGTGAGGAAGTCACCGGTAGCCTGGCGCTGGGCTATGCGCTGGATGACTCCCATACCCTGCGGGCCAGTGTCGGTACCGCCTTCAAGGCACCGACCTTCAATGACCTTTACTACCGGGATCAGTGGGGAAATTTTGGCAATCCGGACCTCGAGGCCGAGACGTCGACGTCCTATGAACTCGGTGTCCGTGGTCAGTATCGCGACTATTTCTGGGACCTGGCCCTCTATCGGAGCGAGATCGACGACCTGATCCAGTGGAAGGACCAGGGGAACTTCACTTCCGCGCCGGAGCAGGTGGATCGCGCCCTTATTCGTGGCCTGGAACTCTCCGCCGGTGCCGAGCTCGCCGACTGGACCCTGGCCGCGGCCCTGACCTGGAGCGATCCGGAGGATCGCGAAACGGGCAAGCAACTCCGACGCCGGGCCTCACAGAGCCTGCGCCTGGACGTCGACCGCGAGCTGGGCGACTGGTCCCTGGGGGGCTCCTGGGTCGTGCAGAACCACCGCTACGACGATGCCGCCAACGAAGAGCGGCTCGCCGGCTTCGGCCTGGTCAATCTGCGCGCCGGCTGGGACTTCGCCCCCGGCTGGTCGACCCGCCTGACCGTGGAGAATGCCTTCGACAAGGAGGTCGAGACCGCCCGTGACTATATCAATGCCGGTCGCGCCGCCTTCCTTAGCCTGCATTTCGGTGGCTGATGCCTGGCCGTCTGGTAACGGGGCTAGCGCTTGCCCTGCTGTCCCTGGTCGCTCAGGCCGACGCGCGCTGCGCCATCGATGATCGGGGCCGGGAGGTCTGCCTGCCGGCCCCCGCCGAGCGTATCGCCGCCCTCTCGCCGGGGGCCACCGAGCTGGTCTATGCCGCCGGGGCCGGCGAGCGGGTCGTCGCCGTGGTGGAGTACAGCGACTATCCCCCCGAGGCCCGAGCGGTGGCCTCGGTGGGCAGCCATACCCGGCTCGACCTGGAGCGGCTGCTGGCGCTGGCCCCCGACCTGGTGATCGGCTGGGTCACCGGCAACCCGGCGGAGCAGCTCGAGACCCTCGAGGCCCTGGGCCTGCCGGTCTTCTATATCGAACCGCGCACCCTCGAGGGCGTGGCCACGGCCCTCGAGCGCCTGGCGCGCCTGGCCGGCAGCGAGGCGGCGGGGCAGGCCGAGGCGGCGCGCTTTCGCGACGGCATGGCCGAGCTCGCCGAGCGCTACGCCGATGCCGCGCCGGTGTCGGTCTTCTACCAGGTGTGGGACGAGCCGCTGATGACCATCAACGACGAGCACCTGATCGGCCAGGTGCTCTCCCTGTGCGGCGGCGTCAATGTCTTCGGCGGGCTCGAGCGGCTGGTGCCACGCCTCGACGAGGAGGCGGTGCTGGCCGCCGACCCCGAGGCGATCCTCGCCGGCGGCATGGGCGAGGAGAACCGCGCCTGGCTGACCCACTGGGAACCGTACCCGGCGCTCACCGCCGTGGCCCGGGACAACCTCTTCTTCGTGCCGCCCTCGCTGATCCAGCGCCCCACGCCACGCCTGCTGGAGGGCAGCCGGCGGTTCTGCGAGAAGCTCGAGGTGGCCCGGTCTCGTCGCGGGGCGAGTCCCTGATGGTGGCCCTGACGCGCCCCCTGGGGGGCTTGGCCCTGGTCGCCCTGGCGGCCCTCGTCCTGTCGCTGGCGCTGGGCAGCGTGTCGCTCTCGCCGGGCGAGATCCTCGCCGTGCTGCGCGGCCAGGGCGGCCCGCTAGCCCAGACCCTGATCCTCGAGCTGCGCCTGCCCCGCTCGCTCTCCGCCTTCGCGGTGGGCGGGCTGCTCGCCGTGGCCGGTGCCCTGATGCAGGTACTGCTGCGCAACCCCCTGGCCGACCCCTATGTGCTGGGGCTCTCCGGGGGCGCCTCGGTGGGGGCCCTGGCCGCCATGCTGGCGGGCCTCGGCGGCCTGGTGGTCTCCGGGGGGGCCTTCGCCGGGGCGCTGGCCTCGACCCTGCTGGTGTTCGGCCTGGCCCATGGCCGTGGCGGCTGGACGCCGACGCGGCTGCTGCTCACCGGGGTGGTGGTGGCCGCCGGCTGGGGGGCGGTGATCACCCTGATGCTGGCGGTGACCCCCGCCGACCGCCTGCCCGGCATGCTCTACTGGCTGATGGGGGACCTCGCCTACGCCCGCGCCCCCTGGCCGCCACTGGCCCTGCTGCTGGTGGTCTGCCTGCTGGCGGTACCCCTGGGGCGCAGCCTCAATGTGCTGGCCCGGGGGCCCCTGCAGGCCGCGGCGCTAGGCGTCTCGGTGCACCGACTGGAGTGGGGCATCTACCTGGGGGCCAGCGCCCTGACCGCCATGGCGGTGACCAGCGCCGGCAGCATCGGCTTCGTCGGCCTGGTGGTGCCGCATATGCTGCGCCTGCTGCTGGGCAACGATCAGCGGCTGATCCTCCCCGCCTGCGCCCTGGCCGGTGGCAGCCTGCTGTTGCTGGCGGACACCCTGGCGCGCACGGTGATCGCCCCGGAGCAGCTCCCGGTGGGGGTGATCACCGCCCTGCTGGGGGTGCCGACCTTCCTCTATCTGCTGTATCGGAGCCAGTGATGAGCCGCCTCGAGGCCCGCCGGTTGGTGATCGATATTCCCGGGCGTGGCGACGGCCGGGCCCTCGATCTGTGCCTCGCGTCGGGCCAGGTATGGGGCGTCCTGGGGCCCAATGGCGCCGGCAAGACGACGCTGCTGCATACCCTGGCCGGCCTCCGGGCCCCGCGTTCGGGGCAGGTGCGCCTCGACGACCGGCCGCTCTCGGGGCTGGGCCGTCGCCGGGTGGCGCGCCGGCTGGGGCTGGTCTTCCAGGAGCGCCACGACGGCTTTCCCGCCACGGTGCGCGAGACCGCCCTGATCGGCCGCCACCCCTACCTCTCGCCCTGGCAGAGGGAAGGGGCCGAGGAGCTGCGCCTGGCCGAGGCGGCCCTGGAGCGGCTCGATATCACCCATCTGGCCGATCGCCTGGTGGGGACCCTCTCCGGGGGCGAGCGCCAGCGCCTGGCCATCGCCACGGTGCTGACCCAGGCGCCGGCTATCTGGCTCGCCGACGAGCCCACCAACCATCTCGACCTGTACCACCAGACCGAAGTCATGGCGCTGCTCGCCGGCGAGGCCAGCGCGGGCCGGGCGGTGATGATGTGCCTGCATGACCTCAACCTGGCCGCCCGCTGGTGCAGCCACCTGCTGCTGCTCTACCCGGACGGCGAGGCCTGCTGGGGCCCGGCGGAGGCCATGCTGGAACCCGCGGCCCTGGAGCGGCTCTATGGTCAGCGCCTGGCCACCGCCTGGGTCGATGGCGCCCCGGTCTTTGTGCCCCTGAAGTAAGTACCTGGCCCGCCAGCTCAGAGGGCGTGGCGAAAGCGCAGGATCCGGCCCTGATCGATGGGGTCATGGAGGAAGTCCGCCTGCACGCCGAAGGTGCGGCGCAGCCGCTCGACGCTGAGGACCCGCTCGGGCGGGCCGATATCCACCAGGCGACCGGCCTCCATCACCCCGATGCGATCACAGGCCATGGCCTGGTTGAGGTCGTGCAGGGCGATCACCACCGTGACCGGCAGCCGTCCGACCAGTTGCAGGATCGATAGCTGGTGGCGGATATCCAGGTGGTTGGTGGGCTCGTCGAGCAGCAGGATCCTCGGCCGCTGGGCCAGGGCCCGGGCGATATGCACCCGCTGGCGCTCGCCCCCGGAGAGGGTGTTCCAGAGGCGTCCCGCCAGGTGCCCCATAGCGACGTCGTCGAGGGCCTGGCCGACGATGGCATCATCCTCGTCGGACCAGGGGCGCAGCGGCGAGAGGAAGGGAGTCCGGCCCAGGGCGACCACCTGGCGAACCGCCACCCGGTCGAGGGTCTCCGCCTGCTGCTCGACGAAGGCGAGGACCCGGGCGATCTCCCGCTGGCGCATCCGCCCCATCGGCCGCTCGCCCACCAGCACCCGCCCGCGCTTCGGCCGGCGCAGCCCGGCCAGGACCCGTAGCAGGGTGCTCTTGCCCGAGCCGTTCGGGCCGATCAGGCCGAAGGTCTCCCCGGGGGCCACCGCGAGGCTGACGTCACTCAGCAAGCGGTGCCCCTGGACCGTCCAGTCGATGTTCTCGGCGCTCAGTCTCATGAGGTCCGCGTCCCGCGCACCAGGATGATGGCGAAGGCCGGGGCGCCGATCAGTGCCGTGACCACGCCGATCGGCAGCACCTGCCCCGGCACCAGGACCCGCGAGAGGATATCCGCACCGATCAGGAAGACCGCGCCGGCCAGCGCCGAGGCCGGGACCAGCCGGGTGTGGCGGCTGCCGACCAGAAAGCGCATGGCATGGGGAATCACCAGGCCCACGAAGCCGATGGCGCCGACCCTGGAGACCATCACCGCGGTGACCAGGGCCATGGCGCCGATCAGCACGCCGCGCACCCGGTTCACGGCGATGCCCAGGGAGGCGGCGCCGTCGGCGCCGAAGGTAAAGGCGTCCAGCGCCTGCCGGTACCACAGGCAGACCAGCAGGCCGCCCAGCGCCACGGGCAGCCCCAGGGCCGCATCGTCCCAGCGCACGCCGGAGAGGTTGCCCATCAGCCAGAACATGATCCCCCGGGCCTGCTCGGCATTCGCCGACCTGGCGATGATAAAGGCGGTGAGGGCATTGAAGAGCTGCGAGCCGGCGATACCCGCCAGGATGATGGCCCCCGCGGCCTGGGCGCCGCGCCCGCCCCCGGTGCCGCTGCCGGCGGCCTGGGCGAGCAGCACCACCAGGCCGAAGGCCAGTCCCGCCCCGGCGAAGGCGCCGAGGGAGAGCGTCAGGGTGCCGGCGCCGAGCCCGGCGATGGTCACCGCCACGGCGCCGGTGGAGGCGCCGGCGGAGATTCCCATCAGGAAGGGATCGGCCAGGGGGTTGCGCAGCAGCGCCTGCAGGACCACGCCGGCCAGGGCCAGCCCGGCGCCGCAACCGGCGGCGAGCAGGGTGCGGCTGAGCCGATAGTTCCAGACGATGCCGGCATCGATGCGATCGACGGCATACTCCGCCCCCCAGAGCTGGTTGGCCAGCACCCTGAGGACGGTCTCCACCGGAATCGCGGTCTCGCCGATGGCGGTACCCGCGAGGATGGCGATACCCAGGATCGGTGGCGCCAGCCAGGCCCAGCGCCATGGCAAGCGCACCGCCGGGGACAGGGGCATCGACGCATTCATCGCTCGAAGGCGAGGCTCGGCAAGGCCTCGACCAGGGTTTCGAGGCCGAAGATCGTGCGCATGGTGGCGCTCATCGCATGGGCATCCATCTCGATAATGCGACCGTTGCGCACCGCCGACATCTCCCGGGTCACCGGATCGCTTTGCAGGAAGTCGAGTTTTTCGGCGATATCGTCGGCGGGGTAGCGGCGACGATCCATGCTGGCCACCACGATGATATCCGGGTCGGCCCGGGCGATGGATTCCCAGCCGACGGTGGGCCACTCCTCGTCGGACTCCACCACGTTGTGGATGCCCAGTGCGTCCATCATATAGCCCGGTGCGCCGAGCCGACCGGCGACAAAGGGATCGGCGGATCGCTCGGGGGAAGAGAACCAGAATACCGCCGACAACTCCTCGGGCAATTCCAGGGCCTCGGCGGCGGCGATGGCGGTCGCTTCCCGCGCTTCCAGCTCGGCCACCAGGGCCTGCCCGGCCGCCTGGACATCGAAGATCATGGCCAGCTCGCGAATGCCCTTGTAGATCGAATCGGGGGAGAAGGCGGCGACACGAGTGCCGTCGCCGCCGGTGCTGTTGTCCTTGGTATCGCAATCCGCCGGCATCACATAGGTGGCGATGCCCAGCTCGTGGAACTGCTCGCGGGTCGCCACGCTGCCGGTGGGGCCGATATGCCACTCATACTGGGCGGCGACGAGCTCCGGGCGGCGGTTGACCACGGCCTCGAAGCTCGGGTCATTGTCGGCCAGGCGTTCGATGCCGGCATTGATTTCGCGGAATTCCGGCAGCACCGGAGTGAACCAGACCGAGGTGCCGGCGACCCGCTCGGCCAGGCCCAGGGCATAGAGGATCTCGGTGGCCGACTGGCCGACGGTGACCGTATTTTGTGGCGCGGATGGGACGCCGATTTCCATGCCGCAGTTGGTCAATGTCAGCGGATAATTCGTGTCATTTGACAGGGCGTGAGCGGCGGGAGTTATCGATAATATGGCCAGTAGGTGGCGAGCGAATTTCATAAAGTCTCTTCCGTAAGGTCCGGATAATGATCGCTGGTTTGACGCTGGTTTTATGGCGGAAGATCGATAAATACGCCGCTTCTTGCATGATGGATCCCGCCGCTCTCGCCGGGGAGTCGGCGCAAGCGGCGAAGATCATGGGGGAAGTCGGCACAAAAAAACAAGCCCGGTTGCCGCCGGAGTGGTTCTTGCTTTAGGATGGCCCGACTGAAAATGGGTGCCCCTGTGCTGGCGAAAGTAAGCCAGGGGATAATCGGGAAGTATGGTGAGGCCTCGCGCCAATCCCATCGCTGCCCCCGCAACGGTAATGAGTGAAACGCCTGCGACGACCACTGGCATCCGCCGGGAAGGTGCAGGCGACGGCACGGCGCCGAGACGATCTGCGCCAGGCCCTCCTCGAGCCCGGAGACCGGCCCATTATTTCGTTCATCCAGTGACGGTGCGGTGGGCACCGGGGATAGTCTGCCTGTGATTCCTTTCCTAGCTTCCCGACGGGGCATCCGTCGGGGGCCGCGGCTGGTCGTGTGCCAGGCCCCGACGCCGTGTCGGGCGGTGGCGCCATGACTCCCGTGGCCGAGTTCCCCTTCGTCGCCGTGGTCGGCCAGCCGGCCCTCAAGACCGCCCTGCTGCTCAACGCCATCGACCCCCGGGTGGGGGGCGTGCTGATCAGCGGCCCCCGGGGCAGCGCCAAGTCCACCCTGGCCCGGGCCCTGGCGGCGATTCTCCCCGATATCGCCGAAGGGCGCCGGCCGCCCTTCGTCACCCTGCCGCTGGGCGCCAGCGAGGAGCGCCTGACCGGCAGCCTGGACCTGCAGCGGGTGCTCGCCGAGCGCGAGGCGGCCTTCCAGCCGGGGCTGCTGGCCCGGGCGGACGGCGGGGTGCTCTACGTCGACGAGGTCAACCTGCTGCCGGATTCCCTGGTGGACCTGCTGCTCGACGCGGCGGCCAGCGGCGTCAACCGCGTCGAGCGCGACGGCATCAGCCATCGCCATCCCGCCCGCTTCGCCCTGATCGGCACCATGAATCCCGACGAGGGGGAGCTGCGCCCCCAGTTGCTCGACCGCTTCGGCCTCTGCCTCGAGCTCGAGGCGGCGGTGGGCGTCGAGGCGCGTATCGCCATCCTGCGCCAGCGGGAGGCCTTCGACCGTGACCCCGAGGGCTTCGTGGCGAGCCATGCCGAGGCCCAGGCCGCCCTGACCCAGCGCCTGAGCCAGGCGCAGCGGAGGCTCGTCGAGATCACCACCGACCCCTGGGGCTACGAGCATATCGCCCGGGGCTGCGAGGCCGCCGGGGTCGAGGGCCTGCGCGCGGACGTGACCTGGCATCGGGCGGCCCGGGCCCATGCCGCCTGGCGTGGCGCGACCGCGGTGACCCGGGAGGACCTGGACACCGTCGCGCCCTGGGTACTGGCCCATCGCCGCACCCGGGAGTCCCGGCCCGATCACACGCCGCCGTCCGGTGGCCCGGGCGGCCAATGTGGCCATGGTGGCCAAGGTGGCCAAGGTGGCCAAGGTGGCCAAGGTGGCCAAGGTGGCAGTGGCGGCGCCGCCGTGCCCGGCGAGGGCCAGGGCGGCCCGACGGGAGAGGGGCAGTGGGGCGCCATGCCGCCGCTGGCCCAGCCGAGCGTCGAGGTGCCGGCCCAGGCGCTACCGGCGACCGAGGCGCCGGCACGCACCGCCGCCACTACGCCGCCCGTGGCGATGCCGCCGCGGGGGACCCGTCGGCAGGGCGGGCCGGGTCGCCAGCGCGCCGGTGGCGAGGCCGGGCCGCGCCGGCCGGACTGGTTCGCCACCCTGGTCGCCCACCGCGGCCGCTGGCCCTGGCGGGAGCTGCGCTATCGTCGGGGCCGCGGCGGTCGGCCGCTGGTACACCTGGTGCTGCTGGATACCTCCGCCTCCACCCTGGGCGGGCGGCGGCTGGGCCGCGCCAAGGGGCTGGTGGAGCGGCTGGGGCGCCAGGCCTACGCCGCCCGGGAGCAACTGGCGGTGCTGGGCTTCGGCAACGATGGCGTCACGGAGCTCCTGTCCCGGCGTCGCGCCCCCAAGGCGCTGCCCGGGCGGCTCGAGGCCGCCGGCGGTGGCGGCGGCACGCCGCTGCGCGAGGCGATTCAGCACGCCGCACGGCTGATTCGCCGGTGGCGCCGGCAGGACGCCGGCCTGCGGGTGCGCACCTACCTGATCACCGACGGCCGCACCCGCCAGCCCCTCGACGGCCTGCCGTCGCTGGGGGAGTGCGTGGTCGTGGATACCGAAGCGGCCGCCGTCAAGCGCGGCCGCGGCGCGCTTATTGCCGCGCAACTGGGCGCCCGCTATCACCCCCTTTCTCGTGGAGAGTCGGCCCATGGCTAAGCCAAGCGAGGCGGCGAGCGCCGCCTGTCCCGCCCTCTTTCTCGCCGCCCCGGCCTCGGGGCAGGGCAAGACCACGGTGACCGCGGCCCTGGCCCGGCTGCTGCGCAACCGGGGCCAGGTGGTGCGGGTCTTCAAGACCGGTCCCGACTACCTGGACCCGCGGGTGCTGGCCCAGGCCTCCGGCCGGCCGGTGGACCCCCTCGACCTGTGGATGGCCGGCGAGGCCGACTGCCGCCGGCGCCTGTACGAGGCCGCCCGGGAGGCGGACCTGATCCTGGTGGAGGGCGCCATGGGCCTGTTCGATGGCGAACCCTCCAGCGCCGACCTGGCGGCGCTGTTCGACCTGCCGCTGGCCATCGTCATGGACGTCAAGGGCATGGCCCAGACCGCGGCGGCGCTGGTGGGCGGCCTGGCGGGCTTCCGTGACGACGTGCGTATCGCCGGGCTGATCGCCAACGCCTGCGGCTCGAAGCGCCACCGGGAGCTGATCGAGGCCGCGCTTCCGGCAGAGATTCCGCTGCTGGCCGCGGTGCCCCGGGATGCCACCCTGGCCCTGCCGGAGCGCCACCTGGGGCTGGTCCAGGCCGAGGAGATCCGCGACGACCTGGAGGCCCGCTTCGAGGCCGGCGCCGCCGCCCTCGAGGCCGAGGGGCTGGCGGAGGCGCTGCTGGCGCTGCCGCCGGTCAGCTTCGACGCGCCGCCCCAGGCCGTCACGGCGCCCCTGCCGTCGCTACGCGGCCGGAGCATCGGCGTGGCTCGGGACGCGGCCTTCAGTTTCATCTACCAGGCCAACCTGGAGCTGCTGGAGCGCATGGGCGCGAGCCTGCGCTTCTTCTCGCCGCTTACCGATAGCCGATTGCCGCCCTGCGATGCCCTCTGGCTGCCGGGGGGCTATCCGGAGCTGCACGCCGCACGGCTTGAGGCGAACGCGCCGATGCGCGAGGCGATCCAGGGCTTCTTCGCCGCCGACAAGCCGATCCTCGCCGAGTGTGGCGGCCTGCTCTACTGCCTGGAGCGCCTGACCGACGTGGACGGCGAGACCCACGCCATGCTGGGGCTGCTGCCCGGCCGGGGTGCCATGCGCGGGCGCCGCGGCTGCCAGGGGATGCAGACCGCCGAATTGCCGGAGGGGCCGGTGCGTGGCCACGCCCATCACCGCTCGGTGGCGGAAGGCATGCCCGAGCCCATCGCCTTCGGCCGGCGCCAGCGCCACCCCGCGCCGGGGGAGGCCATCTATCGTGAGCGCGGCCTCACGGCCACCTACCTGCACCTCTACTTCCCCGATAACCCCGACGCCCTGGCCCGGCTCTTCTCGCCGGCCCTGGCCAGCTCGACCAAAGAGACCGAGGAGTCCCAAGGATGAACCTGAACAAGATCCCCGCCACGGTGGTGACCGGCTTTTTGGGCAGCGGCAAGACCACCCTGCTGGCCGGCCTGCTGCGCCGGGTCACCGGCAAGCGCATCGCCGTTATCGTCAACGAGTTCGGCGAGCAGGATATCGACTCGAGCCTGCTGCGCGGCTGCGCCCTCGGTTGTGATGAAGCAGGCGAAGACGCCCCCGTGGAGCTCGAGCGCGGCATCTATGAGCTGGCCAACGGCTGCATCTGCTGCACCGTGGAGGAGGAGTTCCTGCCGGTGATGAAGCAGCTGGTGGCCCGCCGCGACGATATCGACCATATCCTCATCGAGACCAGCGGCCTGGCCCTGCCCAAGCCGCTGGTGCAGGCCTTCAACTGGCCGGAGGTGCGCCAGCACTGCACCGTGGACGCCATCATCACCGTGATCGACGGCCCGGCGGTGGCCGCCGGCCGCTACGCCAGCGACGTCGACAAGGTGGAGGCCCAGCGCCGGGCCGACGAGAGCCTGGATCACGACCCCAGCCTGCGCGAGCTCCTCGACGACCAGCTCAGCGCCGCCGACCTGGTGCTGGTCACCAAGACCGACCTGCTCGCCCCGGACGAACGGGCCCGGGTGGAAGCGCTGGTCGCCCAGCGGGTGCCGGCCTCGGTGAAGACCCTGTTTATCGACCAGCGGGCCTATGGTGACGGCGATGCGCGGGCCCAGCTGGAGGCCCTGATGGGCATCGGCGCGGCGAGCGAGGAGACTATCGACCGCATCGACAACCACCACGATCGCCACCACGCCGAGGGGGCCCACCACGACCACGCCCACGATCACTTCGACTCCTGCGTGATCCGCCTGGGCGAGGTGGACGGCGAGGCCCTGGCGGCGCGCCTCCAGGCGCTGCTGCAGGGCCACGAGATCTACCGGGCCAAGGGCTTCGCGGCCCTGCCGGGCAAGCCCATGCGGCGGGTGATCCAGGCCGTGGGCGAACGCCTCGACGGCTACTTCGACCGCCTCTGGGCGCCGGACGAGCCGCGGGCGACCCAACTGGTGATCATCGGCAAGGGGCTGAATCGCGAGGCCCTGCACGCCGCCCTGGCGGGTGCCGAGATCGCGACGGCGCCCTGATGCACCTCTTCGCCGCCAAGCCCGGGGGCTTCGTCGACGACGAGGGCATCGTCGACCTGCAGCAGAGCCCCGCCGAGGTCGTTATCCTGTCCGCCGCCGACAGCAGCCTGTCGGCCCTGGCCCAGGCGGTGGAGCGCCTGGACGGGGCGGGCGGCGAGGGCTTTCCCTCCCTGCGCCTGGCCAACTGGATGAACCTGGTCAAGCCCGCCGCCTACGACCTCTACGAGGATCGGGTGCTGGACGAGGCGCGGCTGGTGATCGTCTCGCTGCTGGGCGGCAGCGGCTACTGGCGCTACGGCTTCGAGCGCCTGCAGGCCTGGGCCGCCGCCGACAAGGGGCGCCAGTTGATCCTGGTGCCCGGCTGCGACGCCCCGGACGACGATCTGCTGGCGGCCTCCAGCGTGCCTGTCTCGTTGGCGCATCGGGTCTGGCGCTACCTGCGGGAGGGCGGCGTGGACAACGCCGAGCAGTTGCTGCGTTGTATCGGGAGCGAGTGCCTGGGGCGGCCCCTGGCATGGCGCGACCCCAAGCCCCTGCCCGCGGCGCTGTTCTACGACCCCCACACGGTGGGCCGGCAGGAGGCGACCCTGAGCGAATGGCGGAAACGCCAGCTTCCCGAACGCCCGGTCTGCCTGCTGCTCTTCTATCGCAGCCATCTGCAGGGCGCCAATACCGATGTGCTGGATGGCCTGATCGCGGCGCTCGAGGCCCAGGGCCTGGCGCCCCTGGCGGTGGCCGTGGCCTCCCTCAAGGAGTCGGCCTGCCTGGCCTTCGTCAATCACCTGATCGAGGCGACCGGCGCCGGCCTGGTGATCAATACCACCGGCTTCTCCGTCAATCGTCATGCGGACGACGGCGAGGCCCTCGGCGAGGCGGAGCTCGACCGGGAGCTCGCGGGGCTCTTCGTCGGCCGGCCGGTGGTGCTGCAGGCGATCCTCGCCAGCAGCACCGAGGAGGACTGGCGGGCCGAGGCCGGCGGCCTGCGCAGCCGCGACCTGGCCATGCAGGTGGTGCTGCCGGAGATGGATGGCCGCATCCTGACCCGGGCGGTGGGCTTCAAGAGCGAGGCCCACTACAGCGAGCGCTGTCAGCTGTCGGTGGTGCGCCACGCCCTGCACCCGGAGCGCGCCGCCTTCGTCGCCCGGCTGGCGCGACGCTTCTGCGACCTGCGACACAGGCCGAACCGGGACAAGCGCCTGGCACTGGTGCTGGCCAACTACCCCAACCGCGACGGGCGCATCGGCAACGGCGTCGGCCTCGACACTCCGGCCTCGACGGTGGCCATCCTGCGCGCCCTGGCCGGGGCGGGCTATCCGGTGAGCGAGGTGCCGGAGGACGGCGACACCCTGATCCGGCGGCTGCAGGACGGCGTCACCAATGCTCGCGAGGCCCTGGACGGGCGCCCCTGCTGGCAGAGCCTCGCCGTCGACGACTACCTGGCCTGGTTCCGGACCCTGCCGGAGGCCCTCCAGGCGGCGGTGTGGCAGCGCTGGGGGCCCCCCGGCGCGGACCCCAAGTGCCGCCAGGGCCGGCTGATGATCGCCGGGATCCGCCTGGGGGAGACCTTCGTCGGCATCCAGCCGGAGCGCGACATCAGTGAAGGGCCCGGCGCCGACCTCACCAAGAGCTACCACGATAGCGAGCTGGCGCCGCCCCATAGCTACCTGGCCTTCTATCTCTGGCTGCGCGAGCACTACCGGGTGGACGCGGTGATCCATGTCGGCAAGCACGGCAACCTGGAGTGGCTGCCCGGCAAGAGCACGGCGCTCAGCGCCGACTGCTGGCCGGAGGTCGCCCTGGGGCCGCTGCCGCACTTCTATCCCTTTATCGTCAACGACCCGGGAGAGGGGGCCCAGGCCAAGCGCCGCAGCCAGGCGGTGATCATCGACCACCTGATGCCGCCGCTGGCCCGCGCCGAGCTCTACGGCGCCATGGCGGAGCTGGAGGCGCTGACCGACGAGTATTACCAGGCACTCGGCATGGACCCGCGCCGCGAGACCCTGCTGCGCGAGCGGATCCTGGCCCATCTGCGCGACACCGGGATCGACCGGGAGCTGGCCCAGAATACCCGCGGCGCCGACGGCACCGAGGGCGACACGGATAACGAGCACCTTCTCAACGAGCTGGATACCTACCTCTGCGATATCAAGGAGGCGCAGATCCGCCATGGCCTCCACGTGCTGGGCCGCCTGCCGCCCCGGGACAAGCGGGCCGGGACCCTGGTCGCCATCCTGCGCCTGCCGCGGGGCGATAAGCCGGCCCAGCGCGGCCTGCTGCACAACCTGGCCGCCGACCTGGGGCTGCCACCGGAGTTCGACCCCCTGGCGGCCGGGGCCGAGCCCTGGGACGGGCCGCGGCCGCCGGCCCTGGCCGTGCTGGACGATGCCCCCTGGCGCAGCGCCGCCGATACCCGCGAGCGCCTGGAGCGCCTCGCCCATCGGCTGGTGGAGACGCACGTTCTGGAGGAGGGCTGCCTGGCCACCCTGGCCCGGGACTACCCGGCCACCGCCGAACAGTGTCGCCATGCCCGGGAGCGGCTCTGGTCCGATATGCAACGCGGCGCCGAGATGGAGCTCCGGTCGCTGCTGGATGGCCTGGCGGGGCGCTTCGTGCCCCCCGGGCCGAGCGGCGCCCCCAGCCGCGGGCGCCTCGACGTGCTGCCCACCGGGCGCAACTTCTTCGGCGTCGACAACCGCGCCATTCCGTCGCCGGCCGCCTGGTCCCTGGGCGAGGCCTCGGCCCAGGCGTTCGTCGAGCGCTACCTGCAGGATCACGGCGACTACCCGCGCCGCCTGGGCCTGTCGATCTGGGGCACCGCCACCATGCGCACCGGCGGCGACGATATCGCCCAGGCCTTCGCCCTGATGGGGGTGAAGCCGGTCTGGTCGCTGGGCTCCCGGCGGGTGATCGATATCGAGGTGATTCCCGCCATGCTGCTGCAGCGGCCCCGGGTGGACGTCACCCTGCGGGTCTCCGGCTTCTTCCGCGATGCCTTCGCCAATGTGATCCGCCTCTTCGACCGGGCGGTGCGGGCGGTGGCCGAGTACCAGGAACCGGGGGATGCCAACACCATTCGCACGGCGGTGCTGGCGCGGCGTGGCGAGCTCGAGGCCCGGGGCCTCGCCCCGGAGGCGGCGGCCCGGGAGGCCGGCTACCGGGTCTTCGGCAGCAAGCCCGGCGAGTACGGCGCCGGCCTGAACCGGCTCCTCGACAGCCGCGCCTGGGAGGACGCCGACGACCTGGCCGAGGCCTACCTGGGGGCCGGGGCCTACGCCTACGGCCAGTTCCCGGAGTCCGGCGTCGCCGCCCGGGCCGCCTTCGAGCACCAGCTCGAGGGGCTGGAGGCGGTGATGCACAACCAGGACAACCGCGAGCACGATATCCTCGACTCCAACGCCTACTACGCCTTCCAGGGCGGCATGGCCAACGCCAGCCGGGCGCTGGCCGGTCAGGCCCCGGCCATCTACCACGCCGATCACGCCGACCCGGCGCGGCCGCGGCTGCGTAGCCTCGAGCAGGAGCTGGCCCGGGTGATCCGCTCCCGGGTGCTCAATCCCAAGTGGATCGAGGCGATGCGCGAGCACGGCTACAAGGGCGCCGCCGAGATGGCGGCGACGGTGGACTATCTGTTCGCCTATGACGCCACCACCGACCTGGTGGCCGACTACCAGTACGCCCAGGTCACCGAGGCGCTGGTGCTGGATCCGCGCAACCAGGCGTTCTTGCGCGCGCATAACCCCTCGGCCCTGGAAGAGATGGCGGAGCGGCTGCTGGAGGCCGCGCAGCGCGACCTGTGGCGGGAGCCCGGCGAGCGGGGCGAGGCGCTGCAGGACCTGCTGCTGGAGATCGACGAGACCCGGGAGCGGGCGCCCTGATGGTGGATCAGCCACGTATCAAGGGGTGGTGCCCCGGGGCCTGGCACCCCATGGCCAGCGGCGATGGCCTGCTGGTGCGGGTGCGGCCCCGGTTCGGCCGGCTGACCCGGGACCAGTGGCTGGCGCTATGCGAGGCGGTGGAGAGCTACGGCAGCGGCCTGATCGAGCTGACCGGCCGCGCCAATGTGCAGCTGCGCGGCGTCTCCGAGGCTGCCTGGCCCCGGCTGATGGAGGCCCTCGTCGAGCACGGCCTGGTCGACCCGGACCCCGAAACCGAGCGCCGTCCTCAACTACTGCTGGCCCCCGACTGGCAGGCCGGCGACGCCACCCATGCGGTGGCGCGCCTGCTAGAGGCCCGGCTCAATGAGCTTCCGGCGCTGCCGGCCAAGTGGGGCCTGGCCATCGACGCCGGGGACGCGCCACGGCTAGGCGAGGCCTCCGCCGACCTGCGTATCGAGCGGGCGGCGTCGGGCACCCTATTAGTCCGTGCCGACGGAAGGTCGCGGGGCACCCCGGTGGATGCTCCCGCCGCCGCCGTCGAGCTGCTGATTCGGCTGGCTCACTGGTTCGTCGCCAGCGGCGGCCGCGACGCCGGGCGCATGCGCCGGCACGAAGCGCCGCTGCCGCCCTGGGCGCCGGCCGCCACACCGCCGGCTTCTACATTGCCAATCAGGGCCGGCCAGCCCATGGCGCTGGGGCGGCATCCGAGGGGGCGGGTATTGGGCCTGCCCTTTGGCCGGGCGTCGGCCGCGACCCTGCGGGCCCTGATTGTGGCGGATTCCGTCGAATCGGAGGTGCATAGCGCCGTGCGGGTCACCCCCTGGCGGCGCCTGCTGATCGAGGGATTCCCCACGAGTGAGAGTTCGCCGCCGGGATTGTTGGACGATGAGGGCGATCCGCGCCTGGCCATGCAGGCCTGCCCCGGGGCCCCCCACTGCGAGCAGGCCAGCGTGGCGACCCTGGGCCTGGCGCGGGTACTGGCCGAACGCCGGCTTATCGTGGGCTCCCTGCATCTCTCCGGCTGCGCCAAGGGCTGCGCCTGCCGGCAACCGACCGATCTCTGCCTGACCGGGCGGGACGGGCGCTACGACCTGATCATCGGCGATCGCGCCGATGGGGCGCCGGCCGCCACCGGCCTCAGTGAATCCGATGTGATCGAATACCTAGAGAAGAATCGCGATGCCTTACGTCTATGAAACGGACGGCCCGGCCATCTACCGGGAGTCCTTTGCCACGATCCGGCGCGAGGCCGACTTGGCGCGCTTCGCGCCGGAGGAGGAGCCGGTGGCCGTGCGCATGATCCATGCCGCCGGCCTGGTGGAGCTGGCCCCCCATATTCATTTCCGCGGCGATGCGGTGAACCGCGCCCGGGCGGCGCTGGAGGCGGGGGCGCCGATCCTCTGCGACGCGCGGATGGTCGCCGAGGGCATCACCCGCACGCGCCTGCCGGCGGACAACGCCATCCTCTGCACCCTGCACGACACGCGGGTGCCCGACCTGGCCCGGGAACTGGGCAACACCCGCTCGGCGGCGGCGCTGGAGCTGTGGCGCCCCCAACTGGACGGTGCGGTGGTGGCGATCGGTAACGCGCCGACCGCCCTGTTCCACCTGCTGAATATGCTGGAAGACCCGGCGTGCCCGCGGCCGGCGGCGATCATCGGCTGCCCGGTGGGCTTCGTGGGGGCCGCCGAATCCAAGCAGGCCCTGTGGGAGAGCGCCGCGGCGCCCTGCGTGGTCGTCGAGGGGCGCCTCGGCGGCAGCGCGGTGACGGTGGCCGCCCTCAACGCCATGGCGGATCGCCGCGAATGAGCCTCGCCACCATGACACCGGGCACCATCCACGGCGTCGGCCTGGGCCCCGGCAGCCAGGACCTGATGAGCGTGCGCGCCGACCGGTTGATCCGCGGGGCCTCCCATGTCGCCTACTTCCGTAAGCAGGGTCGCCGCGGCCATGCCCGAAGCATCGTCGAGGGCCTGCTGGCGCGGGACGTGATCGAGCTGCCCATGGAGTATCCGGTCACCACCGAGATCCCCGTCGACGACCCTCGCTACAACGCGCTGCTGGCGGCCTTCTACGACAAGCAGGTCGCGCAACTGAGCGAGATCGCGGAGGCGGGCCAGGACCTGGTGGTGCTCTGCGAGGGCGACCCCTTCTTCTACGGCTCCTTTATGCACCTCTATACCCGCCTTCAGGGGCGGGTGCCGGTGGCGGTGGTGCCGGGCATCACCGGCATGTCCGCCGCCTGGACCGCCACCGGGCGGCCGGTGACCTGGGGTGACGACGTCCTCACCGTGCTGATGGGCACCCTGCCGGAGGCGGCCCTGGTCGAGCGCATCGCCCGCACCGACGCCCTGGTGGTGATGAAGATCGGCCGCCAACTGGACAAGCTGCGCCGGGCCCTGGTCAGGGCCGGCCGCGACGACGAGGCCTGGCTGATCGAGTACGCCGCCATGCCCCAGGAGCGCATCCGGCCGTTTCGCGAGGTCGGCGATAGCGTCCCCTATTTCTCCATCCTGGTGATCCACGGCAACGGGAGGCGGCCATGAACGAGCAGACCAACGCCGGCTGGCTCAGGGTGGTCGGCCTGGGGCCGGGCAGTGAGGCGCTGATTACCCCCGAGGTCTCCGCCGCCCTGGCGGAGGCCACCGATGTGGTGGGCTATGTGCCCTACGTGGAACGGGTGGCGCCGCGGCCGGGGCTGGTGCGCCACGGCTCGGACAACCGCGAGGAGATCCGCCGGGCGGAGGCGGCGTTGCGCCTGGCCGCCGCGGGTCGCCGGGTGGTGGTGGTCTCCTCCGGGGACCCGGGGGTCTTCGCCATGGCCGCGGCGCTCTTCGAGGCGCTGGAGGCGGGGAAGCCCGAGTGGCGCGCCCTGGATATCCAGGTGCTGCCGGGCATCTCCGCCATGCTGGCCGCCAGCGCCCGGCTGGGGGCGCCCCTGGGCCACGATTTCTGCTGCATCAACCTCTCCGACAACCTCAAGCCCCGGGCGCTGATCGAGCGCCGCCTGCGCCTGGCCGCCGAGGCCGATTTCGCCATGGCCTTCTATAACCCCCGCTCCCGGGCGCGCCCGGAGGGCTTCGAGCGCGCCCTGGAGGTCCTGCGGGAGGCCTGCGGGCCGGCGCGTTTGATCATGTTCGCCCGGGCCGTGGCCACGCCGGAGGAGTCCCTGAGGGTCACTACCCTCGGCGAGGCCAGGCCGGAGATGGCCGATATGCGCACCCTGGTGCTGGTGGGCTCCAGCCAGACGCGGCGGATCCCGCGCAGTACCGAGGGTGGCAAAGAGGGGGGCGAGGGTGAGAGAGCGCCCTGGGTCTATACCCCGCGGTCGGTCCTGGGGTCTGATTCAGGGGCCGAGTCGTGAGCGAGCCAGGCCAGCACCGCTTCGACCGAGTGCACCTCGTGACGGGAAGGCAGCGCCGGCCGCTCGATCATCACCACCGGCAGGCCCAGTTCCCGGGCGGCGCTAAGCTTGGCCACCGCACCGCTTCCCCCGGCGTTCTTGCAGACGATGCGCTGGATGCCGTGCTCCCGCAGCAGGGCCCGATCGCCCGCCAGGGTAAAGGGGCCGCGATCCAGGATCACCCGATGCTGGGGCAGGGGCAGCGGCGCCTCGGGGGCATCGACCAGGCGCAGCAGGTAGTGGTGCCGGGGTTGGGTCGCGAAGGCGGCGAGGTGCTGGCGGCCGATGGCCAGCAGGATCCGCTCGGGCGGGCCGGCAAGTGCCGCCACCGCCGCCTCGATATCGGCGACCCGAGTCCAGCGATCGCCGGCCCCGGGCGTCCAGGGCGGGCGGGTCAGGGCGATCAGGCGGATACCGGCGCGATGCGCCGCCGCCACGGCGTTCTGGCTCATCCGCTCGGCGAAGGGGTGGGTGGCGTCGACCAGGTGGGTGATGCCGTGCTCCGCGAGGAAGTCGGCCAGGCCCGCCACCCCGCCGAAGCCGCCGACCCGGGTGGGCAGCGGCTGCGGCTTGGGGGTGGCCACCCGGCCGGCATAGCTGAACAGGGCAGGGACCTGGCGCTCGGCCAGGGCGCCGGCCAGGGCACTGGCTTCCGTGGTGCCCCCTAGAATCAGGATTTTCATATGACGGACCTAGACGAGGCTCCCTGGCTGACGCTGCTTGGCTGGGGGGAAGGTGGCACAGAAGGGCTGACCGCGGCAAGCCGCAGCGCCCTGGAGAACGCCGAGCTGGTGTTCGGCGCGCGGCGCCATCTGCGCCTCTTGCCACCCCTGGCGGCCGAGGTGCGCGAATGGCCGGTGCCCTTCGCCGACGGCATCCCTCAGTTGCTGGCCGAGCGGGGCCGCCGGGTGGTGATGCTGGTCTCCGGTGACCCCTTCTGGTTCGGGGCGGGCACCAGCCTGGCGCGTCATCTGCCCGCCGGCGAGTGGCGGGCGCTGCCGGCGCCCTCCACCTTCGGCCTGGCGGCCTCCCGCCTGGGCTGGGCGCTGGAGGCCTGTACCTGCCTGGGCCTGCATGCCAAGCCGCTGACGCGGATCCGCCCCCATCTGCGCCCCGGCCGGCGCCTGCTGGTGCTGCTGCGGGACGGCGAGGCGGTGAGCGAGCTGGCCGGCTGGCTGGAACGCTTCGGTTTCGGTGCCTCCCGGCTGCATCTGCTGGAGGCCCTGGGCGGCGACGAGGAGCGCATCCGCCGCCTGCGGGCCGACGCCGCTCTGCCGGACGATATCGCGCACCCGGTGGCGGTGGGCCTGGAGGTGGCCGGGGAGGGGCCGGCCCTGCCGCTGACGCCGGGCCTGGCGGACGAATGCTTCGACCACGATGGCCAGATCACCAAGCAGGCCGTGCGCGCCCTGACCCTGGCCGCCTTGGCCCCCCGGGCGGGGGAGCGGCTCTGGGATCTCGGCACCGGCTCGGGCTCCATCGCCATCGAATGGCTGCTGGCCCATCCGGACAACCGCGCCCTGGGCGTCGAGCGCGACGCCGGGCGGGCGGCCCGGGCGCGGCGCAATGCCCATGCCCTCGGCGTCGACTGGCTGGAGGTGGTGGAGGGCGATGCGCTGGCGATGCTGGAAGCGGGGGCCCTGGCCGAAGCACCGCCGCCCGAGGCGGTCTTTATCGGCGGCGGGCTGTCCCAGGCGCTGCTGGAGGCACTGTGGCGGCGATTGCCGGCCGGCGTGCGGATCGTGGCCAATGCGGTGACCCTGGAGTCCGAGGCCCTGCTGACCGAGTGGCAGCGGCGGGCCGGCGGCGAGCTGCTGCGCCTGGAGCTGGCCAGCGCCGCGCCGCTTGGCACCCGGCGGGGCTGGAAGGCCAGCTACCCCATCGTGCAGTGGCGGGTGAGTCGATGAGGGTGGCGGGCTTCGGCTTTCGCCGCGGCGCCGGCCTGGCCTCGCTGGATCACGCCCTGGACTTGCTGTGCCGGCGCTATGGCCCGGTCGACCGGCTGGCCGCGGTGCAGTCGATGCTGCCGCTGGTCCAGGCACTGGGGGAACGACACGGCATCCCGGTAATGGGGGTGGCGGAGGACGACCTGCCCCGGGCGGCCACCCTGACCCGCTCCCGGCATAGCCTGGCGGCCCGGGGCACCGGCAGCGTCGCCGAGGCCGTGGCCCTGCTGGCGGCGGGCCCCGGCGCGACCCTGCTCGGCCCCCGACTGATCTCGACGGACCGCCAAGCCACCGCGGCCCTGGCAACCCGCTAGCCCCATTGTAGGAGCTGGCTTTAGCCGGCGATTGTCGCCGACAGGCGCCTTGGTATGCGAAGCCCCGACAAGAGGAAAGCCAATATGACCATCCACTTTATCGGCGCCGGTCCCGGGGCACCGGACCTGCTGACGCTGCGGGGCCGGGACCTGATCGCTTCCTGCCCGGTATGCCTCTATGCCGGCTCGCTGGTGCCCGAGGCGCTGCTCGAGCACTGCCCGGATGGCGCCCGCATCATCAACACCGCGCCGCTCGCCCTCGACGAGATCATCGCCGAGATGCGCGCCGCCCATGCCGCGGGGCACGATGTCGCCCGGCTGCACTCCGGCGACCTGTCGGTGTGGTCGGCCATGGGCGAGCAGCTGCGCCGGCTGCGCGAACTGGACATTCCCTATGCCATTACCCCGGGGGTGCCGGCCTTCGCCGCCGCCGCCGCCACCCTGGGCCAGGAACTGACCCTGCCGGGGGTGGCCCAGTCCGTGGTGCTGACCCGCACCCCGGGGCGGGCCAGCGCCATGCCGGACGGCGAGACCCTGGCCAACTTCGCCAGGAGCGGCGCCACCCTGGCCATTCATCTCTCCATCCATAACCTGGCCCAGGTGGTGGACGAGCTGACGCCCTACTATGGTGCCGACTGCCCGGTGGCCATCGTCTGGCGGGCCAGTTGGCCCGACGAGCGGGTGGTGCGGGGGCAGTTGTCGACCGTGGAGGCCCTCGTCGACGCCGGCATGCAGCGCACCGCGCTGATCCTGGTGGGCCCGGTGCTGGGCAGCCCGGACTTCCAGGAGAGCTGCCTCTATTCGCTCGGCTATGACCGCCGCTTCCGGCCCCAGTCGGCGGAGTCGCCCTTCGCCGCCGGCGAGGGTGACGGCGTATGATTCATCTTTCGCTGATCGGCATCGGCACGGGCAATCCCGAGCATGTCACCCTGGCCGCGGTGCGCGCCCTCAACGAGGCGGACCTGATCCTGCTGCCCCGCAAGGGCGAGGCCAATTCGGACCTGGTGGACCTGCGCCGGCTGCTGTGTCGCAATCTGCTGGAGGCGTCGTCCAATACTAGGGTCGTGGAGTTCGACCTGCCGCGCCGCGATGCCAGGGCCGACTACCTGGGTGCGGTGGACGACTGGCACGGGGCCATCGCCGCCGTCTGGGGGGAGCTGATCGCGACCCACCTGCCCCAGGGCGGGCGGGTCGGCCTGCTGATCTGGGGGGATCCCTCCCTCTATGACAGCAGCCTGCGTATCGCCGGGAGGCTGGGGTCCCGAACGGGGGGCGAGGTGGCGGTGGACGTGGTGCCGGGCATCACCAGCCTGCAGGTGCTGACCGCCGCGCACCGCATCCCCCTCAATGCGCTGGCCGAACCGGTGCAGATCACCACCGGCCGGCGTCTAAGAGAGCGCGGCTGGCCGAGGGATGCCGCGAGCGTGGCGGTGATGCTCGATAGCGGCGGCGCCTTCCAGGCGCTGCCGCCGGAGGGTCTCTATATCTGGTGGGGTGCCTACCTGGGCATGGACAAGCAGCACCTGATCGACGGCCCCCTGGCGGAGGTGGCCGCGACGATTCTCGAGCGGCGTGCCGCCCTGCGCGAGCGGCATGGCTGGATCATGGACATCTATCTGTTACGCAAAATAAGCGGTGGAGAGTGAAATGAAGAAAGTCGATCCGAAGCGTCATGCCGAACGCATGGCCATCAAGCAGCGCATCATGAACGAGCGCATCGAGGCCGCCGACAAGGACCAGGGCGTGCTGCTGGTGCTGACCGGCCCCGGCAAGGGCAAGAGCAGCTCCGGCTTCGGCATGCTGGCCCGGGCGCTTGGCCACGGCATGAAGGTGGGCGTGGTGCAGTTTATCAAGGGCGCCTTCAGCACCGGCGAGGAGGCCTTCTTCCGCAACCTGCCCAACGTGGAGTACCACGTGATGGGCGAGGGCTACACCTGGGACACCCAGGACCGGGAGCGCGACGTCCAGACCGCCGAGGCGGCCTGGGAGGTGGCAAGCCGCATGCTCGCCGACCCGAGCTTCGATATGGTGCTGCTCGATGAGCTCAATATCGCCCTGCGCTACGAGTACCTGAACCTCGACCGGGTACTCGACGACCTCCAGGCCCGCCCGGCCATGCAGCACGCCATCGTCACCGGCCGCTACGCCCCCGAGGCGCTGATCGAACTGGCCGACACCGTCACCGAGATGAAGGTGGTCAAGCACGCCTTCAAGGACCAGGGCGTCAGGGCCCAGAAGGGCGTCGAGCTCTAAGCTCCAGCCTGATAACTCAAGCGCACGGGGCAGGGTGGGGGCCTATCCAAGGCTCCCAAATGGATTCTTTGAACCGTCCCGGGATTCCCGGAGGCTCCAAACCTTGAGAGGATGGAGCCATGAACACTTCCAAACGATATGCCCCTGAGGTCCGTCAACGGGCCGTCCGCATGGTCTTCGACCACGAGGCCGACTACCCCTCCCAATGGGCGGCCATCGGCGCCATTGCCCCCAAGATCGGCTGCACTCCGGAGACGTTGCGCAGTTGGGTCCGGCAGGCCGAGCGTGATGCGGGTCGTCGTGAAGGCACCACCTCCTCCGAGCGTGAGCGGATCAAGGCACTGGAGCGCGAGAATCGGGAGTTGAAGCAGGCCAACGAGATTCTGCGCAAGGCGTCCGCCTATTTTGCCCAGGCGGAGCTCGACCGCCGCGGCAAGTGATGATCGAGTTCATCGATGATCACCGGGAGTCGTACGGGGTCGAGCCGATCTGCCGTGTCCTGCCGATCGCCCCGTCGACGTACTACGAGCACAGGGCCCGAGAAACCCAGCCTGACCGCGCACCGCCCCGAGAG
>NZ_BRCY01000018.1:0-75795 GCF_023708045.1 Halomonas sp. NCCP-2165 | reverse complement strand
AACAGAAACAAGCACTTTTGCCACTCATTGCCGCTGGCCACGATGTCCGTCGCCGGCAGCGGATGCGTACTTTACGGATTTCCCCCCGCCCCTGCAAGGACTTTGGTAAAAAACTTTCAGCCGGCCTCGACACCATCCTTCATCCGCGGGCGACTGGCCCGATCCAGCAGCGACAGGATCGAGCGATAAGGGATGCCACCATGCTGGCTCAGCCCGATCTCGCAGGTCCGGGAGTTGGAGTAGCCCGCCCCACAGCCCTCGACCTGCTCCGCCAAGCCGGTCAATGCCGAGGCATTGAGTTCCGGTACCGTGAAGCCCTTGTCGCCGGCGAAGCCGCAGCAACTGATCCCTTCCGGCACCACGACCTCCGTGGCACAGGCTTGGGCCAGGGTGGCGAACTTGTCGGCGAGGCCCATGCGGGTGCTGGAGCAGGTCACATGCAGGGCGACGCGCTCGCCCACCGGGACGATATCCAGCCGCGGCAGCAGGTAGTCATGCGCGAAGGCCACCGGCTCCAGCAGCGCGAGCCGCGCGTCGAGACTCTCCTGCATACGCAGGGTGCAGGGGCTGGTGTCGCAGAGCACCGGGTAGCGCCCGTTCTGGCTGGCGGCCAGCAGCTCCCGGTTGAGCTCCCGGGCCTTATGGGCCGCCTCGTCGAACTGCCCCTTGGACTGGAAGGCCATCCCGCAGCAGAGGTGGCCGGCAATCGCCGGGAGGATCACCTCGAAGCCGGCCTTCTCAAGCAGCGCTAAGGTGATCTCCATCACCGAACGCGACTCCTCGTCATCATGGGCGGCGCCGAATACCCGGGTGGCGCAGGAGGGCAGGTAGACCACCTTGTCACGCTCCGCCTTCTTGTCGGCGGTGACCTCGAGCACGCGAATCGGCGCCGCCTTGGGTAGGCTGGGCAGCCACAGCGGCAGGCGATCGCCGGAGGCACGCCGCGCGGCGCGAGAAAAGGCCGCCATGGCGGCCTCGCCCAGGATGGTGCGCCCGCCGCCGGCCAGGTTGAGCAGCCCACGAGCCACCCGCGTCGTGCCGGAGAAATGATGCCCGATGCGCCGCGCCAGCCGGGCCTGGCCCTGGCCATCTTCATGCCGCAGGGCGCGCACCAGGTCCCCGGTATTGATCCCTACCGGGCACTGGGTGGCACAGAGCCCATCGGCGGCACAGGTGTCGACGCCGTCATACTGATAGGCCCGGCGTAGCGTTTCCAGACGCGCCTCGTCGCGCTGCTCGCCCCGGGCCTCGAGCCGCGCCAGCTCGCGACGGATCACGATGCGCTGGCGTGGCGTCAGGGTCAGATGCCTCGATGGGCAGACCGATTCGCAGAAGCCGCACTCGATGCACTTGTCGACCAGGGCATCCGCCGCCGGCAGCGGCTTGAGGTTCTGCAGGTGCAGCTCGGCGTTGCGGCTCAGGATCACCTCGGGGTTGAGCAGGTTATCGGGATCGAAGAGCGCCTTGATCTTCCACATCAGCGCATAGGCGTCGCCGCCCCACTCCAGCTCCACATAAGGCGCCATATTGCGCCCCGTGCCGTGCTCCGCCTTGAGGGAGCCGCCGTACTCCACGCCCACCAGTCGGGCCACCTCATCCATCAGCGCCTGGTAACGCTCCACCTCACCGGGCTTCTCGAAGCCCTGGGGAAAGACGAAGTGCAGGTTCCCCTCCAGGGCGTGGCCGAAGAGGATGGTGTCGCCATAGCCGTGGCGCCGGAAGGCATCGGTCAGCGCCGCGACCCCCTCGTCGAGGCGCTCGATGGGGAAGGCCACGTCCTCGATCACCACGGTGGTGCCGGTCTCGCGCACCGCCCCCACCGCCGGGAAGAGCCCCTTGCGGATCTTCCAGTAGCCGGCGTAGGTGTCGGCGTCGCGGGTAAAGGTCAAAGGCTCCAGGGTACGGATGCCCTCCAGGGCGGCCTGCACCTCGGCCCGCCGTGCCAGGAGCTCCGCCTCGGTGTCGCCGCGCACATCGATCAGCAGGGCCGCCGCCCCCTCGGGGAGGCCACGCAGCGACTCCGGCATGCCGGGACGGTCCTGCACCGAGCGCAGGGCGGCGTGATCCATCAGCTCCACCGCCGCCACCGGGGTACGCTTCAGGGCGATGGTGGCGCGGCAGGTGGTGGCCATATCGGGGAAGAAGGCCAGCGCCGCCGCCTTGTGCGCCTCGTCCACCACGCTGCGGTAGGTGATGGCGGCGATAAAGCCGAGGGTCCCCTCGGAGCCGATCATCAGGTGCTTGAGGATCTCGATGCCGTCGGCATGGTCCACCAGGCTATTGAGGGCATAGCCGGTGGTGTTCTTGAGCCGATACTTGTGGCGGATCTTTTCGGCCAGCACGTCATTGGCGCGGGTCTCGGCGGCCAGCCCCTCGAGGCCCGCCAGCAGCTCGCCATGGCTCTCGCGGAAGGCCGCCACGCTGGCGGCGTCGGCGGTGTCCAGCAGGGTGCCGTCGGCCAGGATCACGCGGATATCGCGCACCGTACGGTAGCTGTTCTGGGCGGTGCCGCAGCACATCCCCGAGGCGTTGTTGGCGGCGATCCCGCCGATCATGCAGCTATTGATGGAGGCCGGGTCGGGGCCGATCTTGCGCCCGTAGGGCGCCAGCAGCCGATTGGCCCGGGCGCCGATCACCCCGGGCTCGAGGCGAATCGCCGCGCCCTGCTCCAGCACCTCGGCGCCCTGCCAGCCGCGCCCCAACTGGATCAGCACCGAGTCGGTAATGGCCTGACCGGAGAGCGAGGTGCCGGCGGCGCGGAAGGTCACCGGCAGCCGCCGGGCGCGACACTCGCCGAGCACCCGTTGCAGCTCTGGCTCGTCCTCCACCCGCACCACTAGCTGGGGAATCAGCCGATAGAAGCTGGCATCGGTGCCATAGGCCAGGGTGCGCAGAGGGTCATGGATCAGCCGCGCCTCGGGAAAGTGGGGGCGCAGGGCCTCCAGCAGCTCCCGATAGGCCGGCGCCAGGGTCTCCACGGCTGTCGTCTGCATCGTCTCTCTCCTATCCGCCGGTCGGGTTGCCCATCAGGGGATCCAGGCCGCCCGCCAGGCCCACGGCCAACAGCGCCAGGATACCCGAGGCGAGCAGATAATAGGCGGTGGGAATCACCGTCAGGCGCAGCACGCGTCCCTCGCGTCCCAGCAGCCCCACGGTGGCGGAGGCGGCCACCACATTATGGATGGCGATCATGTTGCCGGCGGCGGCACCCACCGCCTGCATGGCCACCAGCAGCACGCCGGAGACGCCCAGCAGGTCACCGACGCTGAACTGGAACTGGGAGAGCATCAGGTTGGAGACGGTATTGGAGCCGGCGATAAAGGCGCCCAGGGCACCCACGCTGGAGGCGAACAGCGGGTAGACCTGGCCCACGGCCCCGGAGACCAGCTCCGCCATGGCCACCGGCATGGAGGGCAGATCGGCGGCGTTGACCCCGGAGTTGATCAGGATGCGCACCATGGGAATGGTGAAGATCAGCACGAAACCGGCGCCCAGCAGGGTCCGCGACGACTCGCCCAGGGCGGCACGCAGCTCGTTGACGCGCATGCGATGCAGCAGGAAGGTGGCCAGCACCACCAGCACCATGATGCCGCCGGGGAGGTAGAGGGGCTGGATGCTGCCGGAGACCCCCGCCTCGCCGAGGATATCGCTCCAGCCGAAGGCCAGGAAGCCGGTAAAGAAGGCCTTGGCTTCCGGGAAGACCCGGGACACCACCAGCAGCAGCGCCAGCAGCAGGTAGGGGAGCCAGGCCAGGGCCAGGGGCATCGGAGACTTGCCGGTCAGGCTATCCAGCTTGATCTCGATATTGCCCATCCAGGCCGCGGGCCACTCGCTGGCCGGGGCGAAGTCCCACTGGGCCTTGGGCAGCAGGAAGCCGGCCTTGGCGGCGGGCAGCACGATGGCCATGCCCACCAGGGCGCCGATCATCGACGGGAACTCCGGCCCCAGGAAGACCCCGGCGGCGGCATAGGGCACCACGAAGGCGAGACCGGCGAAGAGCGCGAAGGGCGCCATGGCCAGCCCCTCCTTCCAGGAGCGATTACGCCCGAAGAAGCGGGTCAGCATCATGCACATCAGCAGCGGCATCAGGATGCCCACCAGGGCATGGGTGATCGCCACCCCGGAGGTGATCAGTTGGTAGAAGACCTCCCAGCTGGACCCCTCGGCGATCAGGCGCTCGCTGATGGCGACGCGATCCAGGCCACCGCTGACCCCCACCACGATGGGCGTACCCACGGCGCCGAAGGAGACCGGCGTGGACTGGATCATCATGCCGATCATCACCGCCCCCAGGGCCGGGAAGCCCAGCGCTACCAGCAGGGGCGCGGCCACCGCCGCCGGGGTACCGAAGCCCGAGGCACCCTCGATAAAGCAGCCGAACAGCCAGGCGACGATGATCGCCTGGACCCGGCGGTCGGGACTGATCGACGAGAAGCCGCCGCGGATGGCGGTGATCGCCCCGGAGTGCTTGAGGGTATTGAGCAGCAGGATGGCGCCGAAGATGATCCACAGGATCGCCGCGGTGAGGATCAGCCCCTGCAGCGCCGAGGCGGTGACCCGCAGCGGGCTCATCTCCCAGGCGAACAGGGCGATGGCCACGGTGGCCAGCAGCACCACCGGCATGGCACGGCGGGCCGGCCAGTTGAGCCCCACCAGCAGGACCCCGGCCAGGGCCAGGGGGGCGAAGGCGAGTAGCGAGAGTAGCGTGTCGTTCATAAGGTCTCCCTCGGGGTGCGGCGGCGAGCGGGGCGCAGGGGGCCCCGGGAGGCGCCGCCGGCGCCCCCTCTTTGTTATTGCTGTGGTTGGCGTCTTCTCAGTGGCGCAGCAGCACCACCAGCTCCCGGGGCCCATGAACCCCATAGGCCAGGGTCTGCTCGATATCCGCGGTCTTGCTGGGCCCTGAGATCAGCAGCGCATTGGTGGGCATTCCCTGGCCCCAGCCGTGCCGCTCCATGACGTCGAAGAGGGTCTCTTCGATCGCCTCGGCATCCAGCACGGCGATATGGATCGGCGGCACCAGGCTGAGCAGGCGCGGCTCGTCCGGGGTTGGCCAGAGCCACAGGCCGCCGGTCTCGGCGACGCCCCCGCCGGTGGAGGTCAGCCCCGCTTCCACCCGGTGGAAGAGCTCCTGCCGCCAGGCGTCCACCGGGCGGTCGGCGTCGACCAGGGTGACCTCGGCCTCGGCCAGGGCGACCCGGGCCTCGGCGGCGACCGGATGCGCCCGCCCCAGGGCCAGGCGGCGAATGCCCTTGTCGGCCAGCACCCGGGCCAGGGCCTGGGTCCAGTCGGCCCGCGGGGTGTGGATCACCTCGCCATGCACCGAGGTGATCCAGGCCTCGAAGCGGCGCAGGCGCTCCTCCCGGCTCCAGCCACGCCCGCTCATCACCGAGAAGTCGCTGACGTGAGGCGTCAGGGGGCCGTCGAGGCGCCGGCGAAGCCGCCCCAGGATGGTCTCTCGAGCGCTCATGATTGCCCCTCCTCGTCGGTGGCCGAGCGGTGACGCTTGATCAAGGCATGCAGGGAGTGCCGGGCGGGCCTGGGGGCGACGCGATGGTCGCTCCAGGGGCCCAGCTTGCCGGGCGTCAGGGGCCCCAGCTTGCCGGCCACGCCGGCGGCACCCCGCCAGGCGCCGGGGTGCGTCGCCAGCCACTGCCAGGCCTTCCAGGCCGCGGCCTCCGTCTTGGTACGCTTGCTCCCGGCACCGGGCACGTTGCCGCGCCCCTCCCCCACCGCCTCCCGGCGCAGCCGGGTCAGCAGGGAAGGAATCGGGATCTTCACCGGACACACCTCGCCGCAGGCGCCACACAGGCTGGAGGCGGTGGGCAGGTCCTTGGTGGCCTCCAGGCCCATCAGGTGCGGCATCAGGATGCTGCCGATGGGGCCGGGGTAGGTGGTGCCATAGCTGTGGCCGCCGACCCGGGTATAGACCGGGCAGTGGTTCATGCAGGCGCCGCAGCGGATGCAGCGCAGGGTGTCGAGGAGCTCATCGTCCTGATAGATAGCGGAGCGACCGTTATCGACCAGCACCAGATGGACCTCCTCGGGTCCATCCTGCTCGCCCGCCTGCCGCGGCCCGGAGATCATGTTGAGGTAGGTGGTGGCGTGCTGGCCGGTGGCGGAGCGGGTCAGCAGCGCATAGAGGGGCGCCACGTCGCGCAGCTGCTCGACCACCTTCTCGATGCCGGTGACGGCGATATGCACCGGCGGCACCGTGGTGGTCATGCGCCCGTTGCCCTCGTTCTCCACCAGGCACAGGGTGCCGGTCTCGGCCACCGCGAAGTTGACCCCGGTGATGCCCACGTCGGCGGCCATGAAACGCTCGCGCAGCTGGGCCCGGGCGGCGGCGGTCATGGCGTCCACGTCGCGGGTGCGCGGGATGCCGGTCTTGTCGTGCATGACATCGGCGATCTCGTCGGTATTGAGGTGGATCGCCGGCATGATGATATGCGAGGGAGTCTGGTCGTTGAGCTGCACCAGGTACTCGCCCAGGTCCGACTCCAGGGCCTCGATGCCCGCCGCCTCCAGGTGGGCATTGAGGTGCATCTCCTCGGTGACCATCGACTTGCCCTTGATCACCGCACGGGCACCCCGCGCCTCGCAGAGCTCGCGGATCAGCCGGCAGGCGGCCTCGCCATCCTCGGCCCAGTGCACGCGGATGCCATTGGCCTGGCAGTTGGCCTCGAGCCGCTCCAGCAGGTCCGGCAGTTGGGCCAGGGCGCGCAGCCGCACGCTGGCCCCCAGCTCGCGCAGCGCCTCCAGCTCCCAGTCGGCGAAGGCCTCGCGGCGCTTGCCCATCAGGCCATCCATGGCACTGCGAAAGTTGGCGCGGATCTGCGGATTGCCCAGGGCATCATGGGCCTGGCGATGAAAGGCCTGGGGCGTGAAGGTTTGCACGCCGGGAGTCTCGTCGCTCATCGGCCGACCCTCCGCCACAGGTAGGAGGCGATATGCTCGCCCTCGACCGGGGAATCCCGATGGGCGAGCCGCCCGGCGATATTCATCAGGCAGCCGCAATCGGAGGTGACGAAGCGCTCGGCCCCGGCCGCCTCGATGGCGCGACTCTTGTCCTCGACCATGGCCGCCGAGACCTCCGGATGACGCACCGCGAAGGTGCCGCCGAAGCCACAGCACTCGGCGGCGCGCGCCTGCTCCACCAGGGTCACTCGGCCCAACTGGGCGAGCAGCGCCGGCCCGGTCTCCGCCAGTCCCATCTCGCGACGGGCGCTGCAGGAGGTGTGCATGGCCACCGCCTCCGGGGCACCGCGATCCTCCAGCTCGAGGCGGCAGACATGCACCAGGAACTCGGTCAGCTCGAAGACCCGCCCCGCCAGCTCGTTGGCCTTGGCCTCGAGGGGCGTGCCGGCAAACAGCTTGGGGTAGTGGTGGCGCAGCATGCCGCCGCAGGAGCCGGAGGGCACCACGATGGGCCAGGGCTCGGGGAAGAGATCGAGCTGAGCCGCGGCCACGGCCCGGGCCTCGTCCTGATAGCCCGAGGTATAGGCGGGCTGGCCACAGCAGGTCTGATCCTCGGGGAAGTCCACCGCGATGCCCTCCCGCTCGAGCAGGCGCATGGCATCGAGGCCGGCCTCGGGGAAGAACAGGTCGACCAGGCAGGTGCCGAAGAGGTAGACCCTCGGCGGTTTGGGGGGATAACACTTGATGGGGGTCATGGCGTCTCCTGGGGCAGGATGCATGGTCACCGCCCTCGACGGGTAAATTGGTAAAACCAATTTACAGATAGCGTTGAGGCACCTTAAAAGGCCGCCAAATGCCGTGTCAAATGCCGCCGCCCAATTTACCACTTATTCCTGGCTAGACTTTAGTCGCAGGTCAGATACCGACCCGATAACCCGATGAAAATCGAGGAAAAGTCCAGACACCCCGAGTTTGCCTCGAGGCGGGATGATGCCTTAGGATTGGTATTACCAATTGCATTATCGCGACGCAGGACGCCATGACCTACCAGACCGTCAAACAGCCCCGCCTCGCCGACGTGATCACCGAACGCCTGGAGTCGATGATCATCGAGGGCAGCCTCCAGCCCGGCCAGCGCCTGCCCCCGGAGCGGGAGCTGGCGGAGCGCTTCGGCGTCTCGCGCCCCTCCCTGCGCGAGGCGATCCAGAAACTCGCCGCCCGCGGCCTGCTGACCAGTCGCCAGGGCGGCGGCACCTTCGTTACCCAGGAGCTCAATACCCGCTACAGCGACCCGCTGCTGGAGATGCTGGCCCGTCACCAGGAGTTTCACCTCGACCTGCTGGAATTTCGCGATGCCATGGAGGGGCTCTCCGCCTACTATGCGGCGCTGCGCTCCACCCCCGCCGACAAGGCCCTGCTGGTGCAGCGCTTCGAGGAGCTGGAGGCGAGCTTCGCCGGCCGCGACCCGGAGCAGGAGGCCAAGGCGGATGCCGCCTTCCACCTGGCGATCGCCGAGTCGGCCCATAACGTGCTGCTGCTGCACACCATCCGCGGCATCTTCCATCTGCTGGAGAAGAGCATCGTCGACAACCTGGCCTACCTGTTCGAGAAGCCCGACTCGCGGCCCCGGCTGATGGAGCAGCACCGCGCCCTGCTCGAGGCGATCCTCGCCGGCGACGCCGAACAGGCCCGGGAGCGCGCCCATGAGCACCTGGTGTTCGTGGAGGAGGGGCTGCTGGAGCTGGAACGGGCCGAAACCCGGGCCCAGCGCGCCCTGCGCCGCGCCCAGACCCATGGCACCCCATGAGTCGTCGCGTCCTGCGCCTGACCCTGGCCCTGGTGATTCTGCTGGGCCTGGCCCTGGTGATCTGGCCGGCGACCCGAATCGCCCGGGACCAGGCCCTGGAGCGCCTGCAGGAGGAGGCCGACGACGAGCTGCGCCTCTCGGTGGCGGGGCTGCGCGGTCACCTCTCCCGCCACGAGTACCTGCCTCAGCTGCTCGCCTCCCGGGAGCCGGTGCGGCGCTTCCTGAGCGCCCCCGAGGCGCATCGCGCCCAGGCCATCAATGAGCGGCTGGACGGCTTCCGAGCCATCGCCGAGGTGTCGGACGTCTACCTGCTGGACCGCCACGCCGACACCCTGGCGGCCAGCAACTGGCACCGCCCCGACACCTTTATCGGCCAGAACTACCGCTTCCGCAGCTACTATCAGGACGCCATCGCCGGTCGCGAGGGGCGCTTCTACGGGCTGGGCGTGCAGTCACGGGAACGGGGGTATTACTTCTCGGCGCCGGTGTGGCTCCCCGACGACGAGACCGACCCCGCCGGGGTGATGGTGGTCAAGGTACTGCTGGATGCCCAGGAGAGCGCCTGGGCCGAGCAGCACGCGGAGCTGCTGGTGGTGGATGGCCAGGGCATCGTCTTCATGGCCAGCGAGCCGGCCCTGCGCCTGGCGGCCCTGCACCCGTTGAGCGCCGCCGAGCGCCAGCGACTGCTGGCCACCCGCCGCTATGCCGACGAACCCCTGCCGCCCTCGGGCCTGCGACGACTGGAGCCGCGCGGCGAGTACGGCGACCTGGTGACCTTCGATCGGGGCCCCCTCGACGGTCAGGCCTTCCTGCGCCAGATCAGTCCCCTGGCGGAGCTGGGCTGGGAGATGCATATTCTCAAGCCGCTGGCGCCGGTGCAGGCCGCCCAATGGCAGGCCGCCCTGCTGGCCGGCGGGCTCTACGGCATCCTGGTACTGGGCGCCGGCGTGGGCTGGCAGCGTCAGCGCCTGCGCCGCCAGCGGGAACACTTCGCCGAGCGCGAGCGTCACACCCTGGCCCGGGCCCGGGACGAGCTGGAGCGCAACGTGGCGCGCCGCACCCACGACCTGGTGGAGACCAATCGCCGCCTCTCCGACGAGATCGAGGAGCGCAAGCGTGCCGAGGCCACCCTGCGCCAGACCCAGGACGAGCTGATCCAGGCCGCCAAGCTGGCCATGCTGGGTCAGCTGGCCGCCGGCATCAATCACGAACTCAACCAGCCCCTGGCGGCGGTGCGCTCCTATGCCGAGAATGCCCGCGCCTTCCTGGCCCGTCAGCAGGCCGAACGCGCCGATGCCAACCTGGCCGAGATCGTCGAGCTCACCGGGCGCATGGCGGAGATCAGCGCCCAGCTCAAGCAGTTCTCCCGCAAGAGCGGCGAACAGTTGACCAGCGTCTCGGTGAGCGACTGCTTCGGCTACGCCCTGCGCCTCTACCGGGCCCGCCTCGACCAGGATGGCGTGACGGTGGAGCGCCACTGGCCCGAGGCACCGGTCTGGGTGCGCGCCGACCTGGTGCGCCTGGAGCAGGTGCTGGTCAACCTGATCGGCAATGCCCTCCAGGCCATGGCCCAGACGCCATCGCCGCGGCTGATCCTGGGCATCGAGACCCAGGGCGACGAGGTGCGTATCGAGGTGGCGGACAACGGCCCCGGCATCCCGGCGGCGAATCTGCCCCGGATCTTCGAGCCCTTCTTCACCACCAAGTCGCTCGGCGCCGGCCTGGGGCTGGGGCTGTCGATCTCCTCGCGGATCATCACCGACCTGGGTGGCCGCCTGCAGGCCGAGACCTTGCCCGAGGGCGGCGCCCGCTTCACCATTCGCCTGTCCCGGGACCGATCCCCGGAACCGTCCGAGCCCCATGCCCCCCAGGAGTGACACCCCATGGATAGCGCCGATGCCCCGCCGGTCCTGATCATCGACGACGAGCCTCACCTGCGCATCACCACCGGCCAGACCCTGGAGCTGGCCGGCTACGCGCCCCGGGCCCACGAGAGCGCCGAATCGGCCCTGGCCGCCCTGCCCGTGGACTTCCCCGGGGTGGTGATCAGCGATATCCGCATGCCCGGCATGGATGGCATGGCGCTGCTCGCCGAGATCCGCCAGCGCGACCCGGACCTGCCGGTGATCCTGATCACCGGTCATGGGGATATCTCCACCGCCGTGGAGGCGATGCGCCAGGGGGCCTGGGACTTCCTGGAGAAGCCCTTCGCCGGCGAGCGCCTGGTGGAGATGGTGCGTCGAGGCATCGACAAGCGCCGCCTGAGCCTGGAGAACCGCCGCCTCAAGGCCGAGCTCGAGGCCCAGCAGGGCGCCCCGGGGCCACGCCTGGTGGGACGCACCCCGGCCATGCAGCAGCTGGCGGCCATGGTGCAGCGCATCAGCCGGGTCGAGGCGGACGTGCTGCTGTTCGGCGAGACCGGCACCGGCAAGGACCTGGTGGCCCGGGCCCTGCACGCCCGCAGCGCCCGGGGCGAGGGTCCCTTCGTGGCCATCAACTGCGGCGCGGTACCGGAGAGCATCATCGAGTCGGAGCTGTTCGGCCACGAGAAGGGTGCCTTCACCGGCGCCCTGGAGCGGCGCATCGGCAAGTTCGAGTACGCCAACGGCGGCACCGTCTTCCTCGACGAGATCGAGTCCATGCCCCTGGCATTGCAGGTCAAGCTGCTGCGGGTGCTCCAGGAGCGCTGCATCGAGCGCCTCGGCGCCAACGAGCCGGTGCCCCTGGATATCCGCGTGATCGCCGCCACCAAGGTGGACCTCAAGGCCGCCGCCGAGGCCGGCGGCTTCCGCGAGGACCTCTACTACCGCCTCAATGTGGTGACCCTGCCGATCCCGCCGCTGCGCGAGCGCCGCGAGGATATCCCGCTGCTCTTCCAGCATTTCGCCCTGGTGGCCGGCAACCGCAGCGACCTGGAGGCGCCGCCCCTGGATGCCGCCGGCATCTCGAGCCTGCTGGCCCACGACTGGCCCGGCAACGTGCGCGAGCTGCGCAACCTGGCGGAGCGCTATGTGCTGCTGGGCGCCGCCTACGATTACCGCCTCGAGGCCCTGCTGGAGGGCGCCACCCCGGACAACGGCGGCCTGCCCCTGCCCCGGCAGGTCGAGCTGTTCGAGAAGAGCCTGATCAGCCAGGCGCTGATCAGCCAGCGGGGCAGCGTCCCCGGCGCCTGCGAACAGCTGGGCCTGCCCCGGAAGACCCTCTATGACAAACTGAAGAAGTACGGGCTGCGCGCCGAGGAATATCGCCATTGAGAGGGAGCCCCGTAGGTCGAATAAACGAGCCTATGGCGAGTGCATCCGACATGCCGGCGTTGGGTGCGCTCGCCTTGGCTCGCTTACCCAACCTACACGGAGCCGCCTCGAAGGGAAGCTACTGCCAGCGCGGTAGCAGATAAGCGCCCTGGCCCAGCAGCTCGATCAGCGAGGGCCAGGGGGGCAGCCAGGGCAGCAGGCCCACCGCCAGCAGCAGCATCAGTGCCGAATTGCCCGGCTCGCGCAGGTCGCAGAGTTTCAGCGCCGAGCCGAAGGAGCGCTTGATACGCGCCCCCACCAGGTCGACGCTATAGAGCTCATCCAGCAGCAGGTGGATCACGCAGCCCAATAACAGCGCCAGCCCCTGGGCCCAGGCCAGGCTCGCCTCCTGGGCCAGCAGCCGGTAGCTCAGGGCCGTGGTCACCAGCCCGCACCAGGCCGCCGCCAGCAGCGAGTGCCAGATGCCGCGATGCACGGTAAAGCGCTTGAAGATGGCACCGGCCAGGTGGCGTACCCCCAGATAGAGCCCGCCACAGGCCACCAGCAGCTCGCCGGGGGTGAGCCGCCCCTGCAGCAGCAAGGCGCCCCCCACCACCGCCAGCACGGCAAACAGGTTGAAGATCAGGCGAATCGCCCGGGAATGATCGGAGTCGATATCCGGCAGGATGCCGCCGAAGGCCACCAGGGCCAGCAGCGGCAGGGCCTGGGCCGCCGACCAGAGCCCGATCTGCCAGCCGCCATAGGCGCCCACGGCGCCCACGGCGCTGGCCACGCCGAGATGGGTATGAAAATTCGCCATGCCGGCGAGGGACTCCCGATAACTGGATAAATAACCAGATTATCGCCCGGCATGGCCCGAGAAAACAATCAGTTGTCACAAAACCCTTGTCGAGTGTCTTCGCCAGGCGGAGCAAAGGAGTCGCGCGGCACCAGCCGCGCTTCAAACCCAGGCATGGGGCCAGGCTCCTGCCCACGAATGCGCGCGATGGTGCGCCGCGCCACCTCCTGCCCCATCTCGTAGACTGGCTGCGCAATGACCGTGAGCGGCGGATCGACCAGCTCCGTCCAGGGGAAGTCGTCGTACATCAACAACGACAGGTCTCGCGGCACCCCAAGCGAACGCCGTCGACACTCCTTCAGAACCGCCAGGGCGATCAGATTGTCCGAAGCCACCACCGCGGTGGCCGGCTCCTTCACGTCCAGGAGCTCGGCCATGATACTGGCCACCTGTTCCGCTCCTACGGCATTGAACTTCACCAGGCCTGGGTCGAAGTCCACTCCCGCTCGGGTGAAGGCTTCCTCCATGCCGGCGATGCGCTGAGCCACTGGTGATACCCCGAGGATATCGCCGCGGCGATAAGGTGGCTGCCCGTGTATGCTGGTGAGATAGGCAATGCGCCGGTGGCCGAGCGCCAACAACGCCTGGGTGGCCTCCCGCGCAGCCCCCACGAAGGATGCACTGACCGACTCGACCCCCAGCCCCTCGATCTCCCGGTCGAACAGGGTCAGTACTCGCCCTTCCTCCACCACCTGGCGCAGATGATCGATCTGGCAAGGCTCGCAGGGCACTACGATCAAGCCGTCCACTCGCTTGTCGACCAGCACCCGAACCGCGTCTTGCTCGGCGCCGAGCTTCTCGTCGGTGTTAGTGAGGATCACGTCATAGCCCTGCTCCTTGGCCAGGTCCGAGATGCCCCTCAGGGCAAGGCTGAAGTAGGGATTCTCGATATCCCCCACCACCACGCCAAGGGTCTGGGAGCGGCCGGTATTCATGCTGCGCGCCAGCTGATTGGGACGATAGTTGAGCCGTTCCGCCGCCTCCGTCACCCGCGCCATTACCCTGTCGCTCACGGCACCATAGCCGCCCAGGGCACGTGCCGCCTGGGCTTTCGACACCTGGGCCTCGCGGGCCACATCCGCCACGGTGAAGGCACGCTTGCTGGTTGGTGGTGTTGTCATTTTCGGAGTCCCACTCTAGAGGTTGACGATATCTTAACGCCGTGACTACACTGATCCCACCCAATGAGACCGGTCTCAATCATGCCTCAATGAGACCGGTCTCACAAGGTGAGACCCCTGACACCACAAGAACTAGACAGGTAGACATCATTATGAATTTTCCTTCCTCCCTCTCCCGGGCGGCGGCCGCCCTAATCACGAGTGCGGCTGTCACCCTGGCCGGCTGCGGCGACAGCTCTCCGGAAGCCACCGTCGACAACCCCTACGGCTTGATTGAACCCGGCCAGATCCGGGTAGCCAGTCTGGGCGATGCCAGGCCCTACACCTTCACCGACGAAAGCGGCCACTTCACCGGTTTCGACGTGGAGTTCTTCACCGAGGTGGCCAACCGTATCGGCATCGAGGACGTGGTATTCACCGGCCAGGACTTCACCGGCATCCTTTCCGGGGTGGCCAACGGCCGCTTCGACGTTGGCGTCGCCGCCATCGGCATCACCGAGGAGCGCCAGCAGACCGTCGATTTCTCCGAGGGCTACCTGGCCGGCTACCTCTCGGTGGTCACACCCGAAGATTCCGGCATCGAGGACATCGCTACCCTCGCCCACCATCGCCTCGGCGTCGTCCAAGGCACCCTCCAGGAGGCCTACGCGGTACAGCACTTCACCGATACCGACCTCGTGCGCTTCCCCGACAACAACTCGGCCGTTTCCGCACTCAACAGCGGCGCCGTGGACGCCCACTTCCTCGACTACGAGGCGGCCAAGGACTACGCCGAGCGCTTCGACCTCATTCACGCCGCGGATATCCCCTCCTTCGACGCGCCCGCCGGTTTCGCCATCGCCAAGGACAAGGACGCCTTCAAGGTCGCCCTCGACGAGGCCATCCTCGCGGCCATGGAGGACGGCACCTGGAAGCGCCTCTACCAGAGGTGGTTCCCGGGCTCGCCGATTCCCGACCAGTACCTGCCCAGCGCGGAACGCGACACCCAGTCCTGACTCGAGGGGCCGACCTCGCGGCCCCTGCCAGACCCCTTTCCAGAACGCTACAGAGAGCCGGCCATGGACTTTCTCGATACACTCGCCAGGACTTTCCTCGACTTCGAAGCGATGGCGGCCGTCTTGCCCCATCTGCTTCAGACCGGGTTGGCCAACACCCTGATCATTTCCCTGTGGGCCACGGTGCTCGGCACCGCCCTGGGGCTGCTGCTGGCCATCATGGGCATCTCGCCCTCACGCTGGCTGAAGACGCCGGCGCGCATCTATACCGACATCTTCCGCGGCCTGCCCGCCATCCTCACCATCCTACTGGTGGGGCAGGGCTTCGCCCCGCTCAGCCAGGAACTCTTCGGGCCCACCCCCTATCCCCTCGGCATTCTGGCCCTGAGCCTGATCTCCGGCGCCTACATGGGCGAAATCTTTCGCTCCGGCATCCAGAGTGTCGACAAGGGGCAGATGGAAGCCTGCCGGGCGCTCGGCATGAGCTACGGCCGAGCCATGCGCCTGGTGGTCATCCCCCAGGGCATCCGCCGCGTGCTGCCGGCGATGGTCAACCAGTTCATCTCCAACGTGAAGGACTCCTCGCTGGTGTACTTCCTCGGCCTGCTGGTCAGCGAGCGCGAGCTCTTTCGCGTCGGCCAGGACGCCGCGGTGCTCACCGGCAACCTGTCGCCGCTGGTCCTGGCGGGACTGTTCTACCTGATCATCACCGTGCCCCTGACCCACCTGGTCAACCACATCGACAACCGCCTGCGCACCGGACGCCGTCCCAGTACGCCCACCAGCGGGCTGAAGGAACTCGATGAACTGCCCTCCCACGGTACTCCGGCGATGACCCCGGCAAGCGAGCGATAAGCCATGACATCCCTGCAAACGATTCCCGCCGTCGAGGGTGCCTTCACCGGCGCCAACCTCGAAGTGAAAGACCTGTGCATGGCCTACGGCGACGTCCAGGTCGTGCGCAACATCAACCTCTCCATCGCCCCCGGCACCACCACCTGCATCATCGGGCCATCGGGGTCCGGCAAGTCCACCGTGCTGCGGGGGATCAACCGCCTGCACGAGCCAGCCGCCGGCGATGTCCTGCTGGACGGCGACAGCGTGCTGGCGGTCAAGCCTGACCTGCTGCGCCTGCGCATCGGCATGGTGTTCCAGCACTTCAACCTCTTTCCTGACCACACCGCCCTGGAAAACGTCGCCCTGGCCCCCTGGAAGGTAAAGCGTCTGTCGAAGCGAGATGCCCAAGCCATCGCTCGGGCACGCCTGACCGAAGTGGGGCTTGCCGAGCGAGCGGACCATCGCCCTCGCGATCTCTCCGGCGGCCAGCAGCAGCGCGTCGCCATCGCCCGGGCCCTGGCCATGAATCCCGCGGTGATGCTGTTCGACGAGGCCACCTCGGCGCTGGACCCGGAACTGGTCAACGGCGTGCTGACCCTGATGGCGGACCTCTGCCGACGCGGCATGACCATGGTCGTCGTTACCCATGAAATGGGCTTCGCCCGCAAGGTCGCCGACCAGGTGGTGTTCATGGATGAGGGCGAAGTGGTCGAGGCGGGACCACCAGATCAACTGTTCGACTCCCCGCAGTCCCCCCGCCTGCAACGTTTCCTCTCGGAGGTGCTCTGATGTCCCGTCACGACCTGCCGCTGCGTACCGCCATCGTCGGCTTCGGCGTGGCCGGTAGTATCTTCCATGCCCCCTTGATCGATGCCGATCCCGACTATCGCCTCGAGGCGATCGTCACGGGCAACGCCGAACGCGCCGCCAAGGCCCGGTCGCGCTATCCCCATGCCCGGATTGTCGCCGATTTCGATGCCTTGCTGGCCGCCCTCGATACGGGTGAACTCGCCCTCGACCTGGTCATCCTGGCCACACCGCCCGCGGGGCACCGTCACCAGGCCGAGCCCCTCATCGCCCGCGGGCTGGCACTGGTCGTCGACAAGCCCTTCGCCGCCAGCCAGGAGGATGCCCAAGCCATCACCGAGGCGGCCCGGGAAGCCGGGACACCGCTCAGCATCTTCCACAACAGGCGCTGGGACGGCGACTTCCTCACCCTGTCGCGGCTGATCGCCGACGGCGCCCTCGGGCGAGTGCGCAGCTTCGAGTCCCGCTTCACCTGGTGGATGCCGGAAGGTTTCGGCAACTGGCGCGACACCACGCCGGTCGATCAGGCCGGAGGCCTGTTGTTCGATCTCGGCAGTCACTTGATCGACCAGGCCCTGCAACTCTTCGGCCCGGTGGATACCGTGCACGCCGAACTCGACCATCACAGCGACTCTCCGGGGGCCGACGAGGACGCCTTCGTCACCCTGCTTCACCGCAGCGGGGTGCGCTCACGGCTGTGGATGAACGGCCTCGCCGCCCAGGCCGGCCCCCGCTTTCACGTACTCGGCAGCCGGGCCGCCTTCGTCAAGCATGGCCTCGATGGGCAGGAAGCGGCGCTCGCCCGAGGCGCGTCGCCCCGGGACGACGACTACGGTTTCGATGACATCCAGCCGGTCCTGGGTGCCGGTGACGACCTGCACCGGATCGAGGCCGAACGCGGCGACTATCCGGCCTACTACCGCCAGCTCGCCAGGGCCCTGACCGGTGACACACCGCTGCCCGTGACCGCGGCAGAGGCCCTCGAAGTCCTCGCCATCATCGAAACAGTGCATCGGTGCTTTGCCGTACGCGCCACCTCCTCCATGACACCCACCTGAAAAGGACAATAACCATGGCTTCTCAGCAAACCAGCGTCGCCATCATCGGCGGTGGCGTCATTGGCGTCTCTATCGCCGTCCACCTGCTCCGCCAGGGCGCCCCGGTCAGCCTCTTCACCGAGGGTGAACTGGTCTCCGGCGCCTCCGGTCGCTCCCTGTCGTGGCTGAATTCCGCCGGCGAGCGCTCCAGGGAGTACCATGCCCTGCGCATGGCCGGTATCGATCGCTACCGGACCCTCCACGCGCAGGACCCGGGACGCGACTGGCTGCGCTTCGACGGCGGCCTGTTCTGGGCCAACGACGACGATACCGGCACCCGGGCTCGCCACGCTTACGAAAAGGCCCACGCCTACCACTCCCACCTCATCGGGGCCGAGGGCGTGGCTCGCCTCACGCCCAACGTCAACATCGAGGCCGTGGCCGACGCCGCCACCTTCAACCCCGGCGAGGGCTGGGTGAGTCTGCCCCACCTGATCGAACACCTGATGCAGGAGTTCCGCGAGCTCGGCGGCGAGCTCATCGCCCACTGCGGCAAGGCCAGCGTGACGCGGGACGAGTCGGGCCACGCCAACGGCGTCGACACCGAGCGCGCCGGTCACCACCCAGTGGACCGAGTGGTGGTGGCCTGTGGTGCCCAGACCCCCGAGGTGGTGGCTCCCCTGGGGGTCTCCATCCCCAACGCCTCACCCCTGTCCATGCTGGTAGTGACCACGCCCCTGGAGCACGGGGTGGAGTGCGTGATGAACACCCCGCGCGCGGCCATCCGTCCCAACCCGGCCAGCAGCCTGGCGGTCGACCACGACTGGTACGAAGAGCATATCGAAGGGGATGAGAACTCGGGCTATCGGATTCCCGAGGCCGTGATCGAAGAGCTGCTCGACGAAGCGTCTCGCCTGGTGAAGGGCTCTCCTCGACTGGAGGCCGAAAGCCACAAGATCGGCTACAAGCCCATTCCCGGCGACGGCGAACCCGTCCTCGGAGAACTCGAAGCCGTGCCGGGGTGCTTCGTCGCCTTCACGCACTCGGGCGCCACCCTGGCCCTGGTGGTGGGCGAACTGCTGGCCGATGAAATCCTCTCCGGCGCCAAGAACCCCATGCTCGAGACCTTCCGCCCGGAACGCTTCGGTACCTGACCGGCTATGAAGCCGTTGGAAAAGCAAAAGGGCTTTCCCGATGGGAGAGCCCTTTTTTGTCCCTGCCGAGCCGATCGGTGCTCAATCGGACTGAGCGGCCAGGTAGTCGTCCTTCAGCTTGACGTAATTGCCGGCGCTATAGGCGAAGAAGCGTCGCTCCGCGTCCTTGAGCGGGCGCAACGCCTTGGCCGGGTTGCCGGCATAGACATGGCCGCTCTCCAGGCGCTTGCCCGGGGTCACCACGGCGCCGGCGGCGATGATCACCTCGTCCTCCACCACGGCGCCATCCATGACGATGGCGCCCATGCCCACCAGGATGCGGTCGCCCAGGGTGCAGCCGTGGAGCACGGCGCGATGGCCGATGGTCACCTCGTCGCCGATGGTCAGCGGATAGCCGCCGGGGTTGTAGTCGCTGGCGTGGGTGATATGCAGCACGCTGCCGTCCTGGACGCTGGTCCGCGCGCCGATACGGATGCGGTGCATATCGCCGCGGATCACCGCCGTGGGCCATACCGAGCTATCGTCGCCCAGCACCACATCGCCCACCACCACGCTGGCGGGGTCCACATAGACCCGCTCGCCGAGGCGGGGGGTCAGGCCGCGATGACTACGCAGTGCCTCTTGCATCGTGTCGCTCCCGGGGCGTAATCGCCCGCTTTATCAGATCAGGGTGGAGAACAGCACCACCAGGGTCAGCGGAATGGAGACATAGCGTACCACCGTCCGCCATACCCGGTAGCCGGTGGGGCCCGCATCCAGCGCCCGCAGGGCGATATCCCGGGGCATGACCCAGGCGGCGAAGATGGCGATCAACAGCCCCCCCACCGGCAGGAAGAACTCGGTGGGCACGGTGGTCACCAGTTCGAAGAAGTTCATCCCGGCGATCCAGTGCACCTCCGCCAGGCTGGAGAAGGAGAACACCGACAGCAGCCCCACCAGCCATACCGTCACCCCCACCAGGGCGGCGGCCTGACCGCGCTTGAGGCCTACCCCCTGCAGCCCCGCCACCATGGGCTCGGCCAGGTTGATGGAGGAGGTCCAGGTGGCCATCAGCAGCAGCAGGAAGAAGAGCCCCAGCCACAGCTGGCCCCAGGGCAGCTCGGCGAAGGCGATGGGCAGGGTGACGAACATCAGCCCCGGGCCCTCGCCGGGATCGATGCCCTGGGAGAAGACCACCGAGAAGATGGCGATGCCCGCCAGCAGGGCCACGGTGACGTCCAGCGCGGCCACCGCCACCGCGGCCCGGGGCAGGCTCTGGTGATCGGGCATATAGGCGCCGTAGGCCATCAGTGCGCAGGCCCCCACCGCCAGGGTGAAGAAGGCGTGCCCCATGGCATGCATCACCACCACCGGCGTCACCGCCGAGAGGTCGGGCCGGAACAGCCAGGCCAGGGCGGTGCCGAAGCCGTCGGTGGTGGCGGCATAGCCCACCAGCACCAGCAGCAGCAGGTAGAGCAGCGGCATCATCAGGTTGTTGAGCTTCTCCAGGCCGTTGGCGACCCCGGCGGCCACCACCGACATGGTCAGCAGCAGGAAGAGGGTGTGGTTGAAGGTCATGCGCAGCGGGTCGGCCAGGAAGGCATCGAAGCCGGCCCCGATCTCCGCCGGCGTACTGCCCACGAAGTCGCCGTTGATCGCCTCCACCAGGTACTCGATGGACCAGCCGGAGACCACCGAGTAGAAGGAGAGAATCAGGAACACCGTCACCCCGCCGAACCAGCCCAGCCAGCGCCAGTGCGGCGAGGCCCCGGCCTGGTTGGCCAGTTGCAGCAGCGACTGCATGGGGCTGCGGCGTCCGGCGCGACCGACCATGATCTCGGCCATCATCACCGGCAGGCCCAGCAGGGCCACGAAGGCGACATAGAGCAGCAGGAAGGCCGCCCCGCCGTTCTCCCCGGTGATGTAGGGGAAGCGCCAGATATTGCCCAACCCCACCGCGGCGCCGGTCACGGCGAGAATAAAGGCGCGCTGGGAGCCCCAGCGCTCCAGGGTCTCGTGCATCATTCGAGCTGTCCTTGTGTCACGGGCCGACCTGGGTCGACGATAGGGGCGCAAGCCTAGCAGGCCAGCCCGGGCCGGCCAATCCGCCTAGCGTCGATAGCCCGGCGATTGAAACCCCGCCGTCGCATCCCCATCTAAGGCGTATTACCCGCTAGCGACGAGGCCCGCATGTCACATAACCCCCTGCTCGAGACCCATGAGCTGCCGCCCTTCGGCCAGATCCTGCCCGACCATGTCGTGCCGGCCATCGAGGAGCTGCTGAGCGAGAATCGCGAGGCCATCGAGCGGCTGGTGGCACGGGCCGAGCAGGAGCCGCCCACCTGGGAGAGCCTGGCCGCGCCCCTGGAGAGCCTCAACGATCGCCTTTCCCAGGCCTGGTCGCCGGTCTCGCACCTCAACTCCACCATGAACTCCGAGGCCCTGCGCGAGGCCTATCAGGCCTGCCTGGCCAGGCTCTCCGACTACAGCACCTGGCTGGGCCAGCACGAGGGACTGTTCCGGGCCTACCAGGCCCTCAAGGACTCCCCCGCCTTTACGCGCCTCGACCAGGCCCAGCAGCGCAGCATCGATAACAGCCTGCGCGACTTCCGCCTCGCCGGGGTCGACCTGCCGCCGGCGCAGAAGCAGCGCTATGGCGAGATCCAGAGCCGCCTCTCGGAGCTTTCCAACCGCTTCTCCAACCAGGTGCTGGACGCCACCCAGGCCTGGCACAAGTCGCTGCCCGACGCCGACGCCCTGAGCGGCCTGCCCGACAGCGCCCTGGAGACCCTGCGCGCCAATGCCGAGGCCAAGGGCGAGGCGGGCTACCGCATCACCCTGGACTTCCCCAGCTTCTACCCGGTGATCAGCTACGCCGACGACCGGGCGCTGCGCCAGGAGGTCTATACCGCCTACGTGACCCGGGCCTCGGACCAGGGCCCCCAGGCCGGCCAGTTCGACAACGCCCCGGTGATCGAGGAGACCCTGGCCCTGCGTCAGGAGCTCGCCGAGCTGCTGGGCTTCGCCACCTACGCCGACTACTCCCTGGCCACCAAGATGGCCGAGTCGCCCCGCCAGGTGCTCGACTTCCTCGATGACCTGGCCCGCCGCGCGGTGCCCCAGGCCCGGGAGGAGTTCGACGAGCTTTCCGCCTATGCCCAGGACGAGCTGGGCCTCGAACGCCTGGAACCCTGGGATATCGGCTACGCCAGCGAGAAGCTGCGCGAGGCCCGCTACGCCATCTCCCAGGAGCAGCTGCGTCCCTACTTCCCGGCGCCGCGGGTCATCGACGGCCTCTTCCAGGTGGTGGAACGCCTCTACGGCCTGAGCTTCGCCGAGGACCCGGAGGCGCCCCGCTATCACCCCGATGTGCGCTTCTACCGCATCCTCGAGCAGGGCCAGCCCATCGCCGGTTTCTACCTGGACCTCTATGCCCGGGAGGGCAAGCGTGGCGGTGCCTGGATGGACGAGTGCCGGGTGCGGCGCCTCTGCGAGGATGGCGGCCTGCAGCTGCCGGTGGCCTACCTGACCTGTAACTTCACCCGCCCGGTGGGCGACAAGCCGGCCCTGCTGACCCACGACGAGGTCACCACCCTCTTCCACGAGTTCGGCCACGGCCTGCACCATATGCTCACCAAGCAGACGGTGGCGGATGTCTCCGGCATCAATGGGGTGGCCTGGGACGCGGTGGAACTGCCCAGCCAGTTCATGGAGAACTTCTGCTGGGAGCGCGAGGGCCTCGACCTGATCGCCGGCCATGTGGAGAGCGGCGAGCCGCTGCCCGAGGCACTCTTCCAGCGCCTCCAGGCGGCCCGAAACTTCCAGTCCGCCATGGGCATGGTGCGCCAGCTGGAGTTCTCGCTGTTCGACTTCCGCCTCCATCACGAGCTGTCCGCACCGAGCGCGACCCGGGTGCAGGCGCTGCTGGACGAGGTGCGCGAGGCCGTTTCGGTGGTGCCGCGGGCCGCCTTCAACCGCTTCCAGAACGGCTTCAGCCATATCTTCGCCGGCGGCTATGCGGCGGGCTACTACAGCTACAAGTGGGCCGAGGTGCTCTCCGCCGACGCCTACAGCGCCTTCGAGGAGGCCGGCACCTTCGACGCCGCCACCGGCGCGCGTTTCCGCCGCGAGATCCTCGAGCAGGGCGGCGCCCGGGATGCCGCAGAGCTGTTCCGCGCCTTTCGCGGCCGCGAGCCCAGCATCGAACCGCTGCTGCGTCATAGCGGCATTCGTGCCGCTTGAATTGATGGTTCATCGCACTGTGGCGTGAATACCACCGTGGGAGCGCGGATTCCGCGCGATTATCGCCCGAAGGGCGATCCTGGCTGCCACCAGGGGCGACTTCGTCGCCCAATCGCCGAGGCGTCGGACCGTCGGCATAGCCAAACTCCCACGATGGCAAGCTGGAATCATCCATGTCGTGACTTCACGCTAATCCGCGCTGCCTGAATTCTTCGCCGCCGGCTCTCGCCCGGCGGCTATCGAGAGGCCTCAATCATGACTGTCCAGAAACGTTTTATCGCCGGCGCCATCTGTCCCCGCTGTGCGGAGATGGATCGCATCCGTGCCTGGGAGCAGCACGGGGTGCGCTACCGGGAGTGCGTCAGCTGCGATTTCTTCGAGCAGCTGCCCATCGAGGAGGAGACGCCCCAGGAGCTGGAGACCCGGGTCAACCGGATCCGCGAGAGCCAGGCCCGCGATACCCTCCAGACGGTGAAGATCCTCGACCCCAAGAAGTCCTGATACGGCGCCCCTCGCCTCGCCGCCTCCGAGCTGTGCGGATTTCCGCACGACCAGCCCCGGCGAGGGTGCGGGGCTCCGCACAGATGGCCCGCCGAAGGCTTCGACCAAGGTCGCAAGAGGAATCCCTAACCCATTGACAAAGAAGGACTAAAAACCGAGTGGCGCGTATTTGGCTATAGTCAGGAGGCAACCCGCAACAATCATAACTGCCTCAGGAGAGACGCCATGCGCCTTACTGCACGCCCGCTACTCACCCTCGCCCTCGGCGGCACCCTGCTGGCCGCCGCCGGCGCCCAGGCCGACCGCAGCGAGTGGCCGGAGAGCTTCACCATGGGCACCGCCAGCCAGGGGGGGACCTACTTCGTCTACGGCTCCGGCTGGGCCAACATGATCGCCGACGAGCTGGGCCTCTCCGGCGGCGGCGAAGTCACCGGCGGACCGGTGCAGAACCTGGCGCTGGTGCATACCGGCGATATCGCCTTCGGCATGACCACCATGGGCCCCGCCGCCGATGCCATGGCCGGCCAGAGCCCGCTGGCCCCGGGCATGGTGCTGGACAACGTCTGCGCCATGTTCCCCATGTACGAGACGCCCTTCTCGATCACCGCCCTGTCCAGCAGCGGCATCACCAGCATCAGCGAGATTCCCGACGGCGCGCGCATCGGTTTCGGCCCCGCCGGCTCCACCTCCGACACCTACTTCCCGGCGATTCTCGAGACCCTGGGCGTCGACTTCGAGCGGCGCAACGGCGGTTGGACCGACCTGGGTGGCCAGCTTCAGGATGGCCTGCTGGACGTGATCGCCTTCGCCGCCGGCATCCCGATTCCCGCGGTCAGCCAGCTGGAAGTGCAGAGCGAGGTGAACATCATCGAGTTCAACGAGGAAGAGCTGGCCACCACCCTGGAGAACTTCCCGGTGGCCGAGTTCTCGATTCCCGCCAGCACCTACACCACCCTGGAGGAGGATGCCCGGGCGGTCTCCATGTGGAACTTCGCCATCGCCGGCTGCGACCTGCCGGAGGACCTGGTCTACGAGGCGACCCGCCTGACCATGGAGAACAACGAGCGCATGCAGAGCATCCACCGCAGCGCCGTCACCACCATCCCCGAGAACGTGGTTCATAACCAGGTGCTGCCGTTCCATCCGGGCGCCGCTCGCTGGTTCACCGAGAACGGCTACGAGATCGACCCGGCGCTGATCCGCTAAGCGCCATCGCGAGCCGCCCGCGGGCGGCTCGTCCCCTCGTTCTCTTACCGTTCGTCCCTCAGGGGGAAGCTTCATGACCCAATCAACCGACCATCAGGCGCCCGACACCATCGCCCAGGGCGTCGACGAGGAGGCAGTGGAATCCAACCGCCGCCTCTATACCGGCTGGCAGTGGATCCTCTTCGCCACCCTGGCCATCGCCTATGCCGGCTTTCACCTGGTGACCCTGAATATGCTGCCGATGGAGACCTGGTCCTATCGCATCGTGCATATCTGTGGCGCCCTGATTCTCGGCTTCGGTCTCTACACCGGGGCCCGCTTCGCCGAGGCCGAGGCCCCCTCGAGCCGCCCCTGGCTCACCGGCCTCGGCTATCTGCTGTTGCTGCCGGCCGCCTATGCCCTGCTGCAGGTGTGGCTGATGCAGCGTGAACTGGCCGGCGGCGCCATGCGCATCGACGCCGCCGTGGAGGCCTGGCACTTCGGCTACCCGTTGATGCTGGCCACCTTCGCCACCATCGTGCTCTCCTGGTTCCAGCGCCAGCATCGCGAGCGCCTGGCCTCCGCCGACCTGGCGCTGATGGTCTGTGCCGTGGCCAGCGCCGCCTACCTGCTGCTGATCTATAACACCCCGATGCGCATGTCCACCGGCACCGCCTTCGCGCCGCCGGGCATCGCCTACGCCGCCATCGCCGGCTCGGCGCTGATCCTCGAGCTGACTCGCCGGGTCGCCGGCCTGGCCCTGGTGATCATCTCCGCGCTGTTCCTGGCCTATGTCTTCGCCGGCCCCTACCTGCCCGGCTTCCTCGGCTATCCCGGGCTCTCGGTGCAGCGCTTCTTCAGCCAGGTCTACACCGACGCCGGCATCCTCGGGCCGACCACCGCCGTGTCGTCCACCTATATCATCCTGTTCATCATCTTCGCCGCCTTCCTGCAGGCCTCCAAGGTCGGCGACTACTTCGTCAACTTCGCCTTCGCCGCCGCCGGCCGCGCCCGGGGCGGCCCCGCCAAGGTCTCGATCTTCGCCTCCGGGCTGATGGGCATGATCAACGGCACCTCGGCGGGTAACGTGGTCTCCACCGGCTCGCTGACCATTCCGCTGATGAAGAAGGTCGGCTACCCCGGCAAGAGCGCCGGGGCCATCGAGGCCGCCGCCTCCACCGGCGGGCAGATCATGCCGCCGATCATGGGCGCCGGCGCCTTTATCATGGCCGAGATCACCGGCATCCCCTACACCGAGATCGCCGTGGCGGCGCTGATTCCGGCGATCCTCTACTTCGCCTCCGTCTACTTCATGGTCGACTTCGAGGCGGCGAGGAAGGGCATGCAGGGCATGCGCAAGGAGGAGATCCCGCAGTTCCGCCGTCTGGTCAAGCAGGTCTACCTGTTCGCGCCCATCGTGATCCTGATCGCGGCGCTGTTCATGGGCTACTCGGTGATCCGTGCCGGCACCCTGGCCACCGCCTCCGCCGCCGTGGTCAGCTGGCTGTCGCCCTACAAGATGGGGCCCCGGGCGATCCTCAAGGCGCTGCAGCTGGCCGGCACCATGTCGATCCAGATCATCGCCGTCTGCGCCTGCGCCGGCCTGATCGTCGGGGTGATCTCGCTGACCGGCGTGGGCGCGCGATTCTCCTCGCTGCTGCTCGGCCTGGCCGGGGTCAGCCAGCTGCTGGCGCTGTTCTTCGCCATGTGTATCTCCATTTTGCTGGGCATGGGCATGCCCACCACCGCCGCCTATGCGGTGGCCGCCTCGGTGGTCGCACCGGGCCTGATCAATATCGGCATCCAGCCGCTGGTGGCACACTTCTTCGTGTTCTACTTCGCGGTGGTCTCGGCGATCACCCCGCCGGTGGCCCTGGCCTCCTATGCCGCGGCGGGCATCTCCGGCGCCAACGCCATGGGCACCTCGGTGACCTCCTTCAAGGTGGGCCTGGCGGCCTTTATCGTGCCCTTTATGTTCTTCTACAGCCCGGCGCTGCTGATGGAGGGCTCCTGGCTGCAGATCCTGCGGGTCGGCGTCACCGCCACCCTGGGCATCGTGCTGCTGGCCGCCGCCGTCCAGGCCTGGTTCTTCGGCCCGGTGAAGGCCTGGCAACGCCTGCTGATGCTGGTCGGCGCCCTGTGCATGATCTATGGCGGTATCTACACCGATATCGCCGGCCTGGTCATCGGCGCCCTGCTGTTCCTGATGCAGCGCGGCAGCCATGGCGGCGGCACCAAGGCCGCCACCCCCGGCTGATATCGACGATACCCCCGCCCGAAACCACGACGGCCCCGCCATTGGCGGGGCCGTCGTGGTCTGTATCGACGATCTAGAAGGGCACCACGCCGCAGGCCATGCGGGCACCGCCGCCGCCCAGGGGCGACGGCTCGTCGCTGTAGTTGTCACCGCCGGCGTGCAGCATCAGGCTACGCCCGGCGAGGTCCTCCACGGACAGGCGCGGCGCCAACAGCGGCACCCCAGCCCGTCCCTCGGCATCGACGGCCAGCGCCGGCAGGTCACCCAGGTGCCCACCCCCGTAAGGGCCGGCATGCTCGCCACTCTCGTCAGGGTCGTAGTGCCCTCCCGCGGACAGGCCCGGCACGACATTGCCCTCGGCATTCTCGGCGGGTTCGCAGCTCGGGTTCTGGTGCACATGGAAACCGTAGACCCCGGGCTCGAGCCCCTCGAGGCTCGGCGTCAGCAGCAGGCCATGGTCGCTATCGGTCAGCTCGACCTCGCCGATGGCGTCGCCGACGCCCTCCGGGGAGATCCGCTGCAGGGTCACGCTGGCGGCGACGGCGGGAAGCGCGGCCAGGCAGCCGCAAACGGACAGGGAAGCGAGCAGGGAAGAACGCATGACGAGCCCTCCTGATTGGCTGGAACGAACCCTTTCCAGGCTAGTCGCTGCCTGCTCGAGACGCCATGAAAAGGCAGACGGAGCATCAGAAGGGCGCGGCCTTAGCCGCAGAGATTATCCAGGACCCTCAGGGTCGGCTCGGCCTGGTTGAGGCAGGTGTAGAGAGGGAAGTGCAGCCGGGCTGCACTTGCTCAGCACATCGCCTTAGCCGCAGAGATTATCCAGGACCTTCAGGGTCGGCTCGGCCTGATTTAACGTATAGAAGTGCAGCCCCGGGGCGCCGCCTTCCAGCAGCCGCCGGCTCAACTCGGAGATCACCTCTTCGCCGAAGGCGGCGATGGAGGCGCTGTCGTCGCCATAGGCCTCCAGCTGCTTGCGGATCCAGCGCGGGATCTCGGCGCCGCAGGCGTCGGAGAAGCGCGCCAGCTTGGTGTAGTTGGTGATCGGCATGATGCCCGGCACGATCGGTGCCTCGACGCCCAGGGCCTGGGCTCGCTCGGCGAAATGGAAATAGGCATCGGCATTGAAGAAGTACTGGGTAATCGCCAGATTGGCGCCGGCCTTCATCTTGCGGGCGAAGTTCTCCAGGTCGCGCTCGAAGTCGGGTGCCTGGGGGTGGCATTCCGGGTAGGCGGCCACGGCGATCTCGAAGTGATCGCCGGTCTCCTCGCGGATAAACTCCACCAGCTCGTTGGCGTAGCGCAGTTCGCCGACGCCACCCATGCCGGAGGGCAGGTCGCCGCGCAGGGCCACCAGGCTATCGATCCCCTCTTCCCGGTACTGGGCCAGCAGGTCGCGCAACTGGGCCTTCTCGCTGCCTACGCAGGAGAGGTGCGGCGCCGTGGAGATGCCGCTCTGGCGTACCTGACGCACCGTGTCCAGGGTACGGTGCTGGGTGGAGCCGCCGGCGCCGTAGGTCACCGAGAAGAAGCGCGGTTGACGGCCAGCCAGGGCATCGCGCACATGCATCAGCTTCTCGCGCCCCGCCTCGGTGTTCGGGGGAAAGAACTCGAAACTGATACCCAGCGGATGCTCTTGTGCGCTCATTGACTCAACCCTCGTTTCATTATGCCTGGTCACCTGAGCCGGTGACTCTCATGACTGGTCGGTGGACCGTCGCGTGTCCGGACGCCGAGAACGGCATTGTGCCGACTCGGCACACCTGAGACCAATGAAAGTTTCCCCGCCTCTGCTTCGAAATGGCTCATGTTAGTGGTTATAGTTTTATGCCCTGGTTTATCGAGCCAGGGAGGGCCACTGACAACCCGGGCCCGAGCCGGCATGATGGCCACGATACCCAAGGAGAGGCCCCGTGGAACTCGCAACGACCCTGATGACGCCGCTATGGACGCTGCTGGCCTTCGTCGGCCTGGGCTGGCTGGCGGCCCGCCGCCTGGCCATCGACCCGCGCCCCATCGCTACCCTGCTGATCTACCTGATCGCCCCCCTGACCTTCTTCCGCGGCCTGGTGCTGGGGGGGCCGACCCCGGCCTACCTGCTGCTGACCCTGGCCGCCTTCCTGGTGGCCAGCCTGCTCTGCCTGCTGGTCAGCCGCCTGGTGCGCCATGGCTTCGCCGATCAGGAGGCGGCCCTGCTGGCCTTCTCCGCCGGTACCGGCAATACCGGCTACTTCGGCCTGCCCATCGCCATGGTGCTGCTGCCGCCGCAAGGCGTGACCCTCTACCTCTTCTGCGTGCTGGGGATCACCCTCTATGAGTTCACCCTGGGCTTCTATATCAGCGCCCGGGGGCGTTTCTCGGTGCGCGAGAGCCTGCTCAAGATCTTTCGCCTGCCGCTGATCTACGCCTTCGCCGCCGCCCTGCTGGTCAGCGGCCTGGGGCTCGGCGTGCCGGCCCCGGTGATGCAGGGCCTGGAGGCCTTCCCGGCCACCTATACCCTGCTGGGGATGATGATCATCGGCATGACCCTGGGACGGGTCTCGCTGCGCGAGGTGGATGGCCGCTTTATCGGCGCCTGCGTGGCGGTGCGCTTCGCGCTCTGGCCACTGCTGGCCCTGGCCCTGGTGCTGGGCCTGCAGGCGCTGCTGCCCCTGCCACCGGAGATGGCCCTGGCGCTGTTGCTGCTGGGGGTGGTGCCCATGGCCGCCAATGTGGTGGTGGTGGCCATGGAGCTGGGTATCGCCCCCGCCAAGGGGGCCCTGGCGGTGCTGATCACCACCCTGGCCGCCCCCCTGGTGATTCCCCTCTATCTGCACGGGATGATGGGGCTGACCGGCCTGGGCTAGGCCCGAAAACTGGCGGCGCCGAGTCGAAGCCCGGCGCCACCAGCAGGACATACCTGCAGCGACGAGGAGCGGCTCCCGGCCCGTCGACGGGGAGTCGAGGCGGGTACCGGCCGCCGAGTCAGAAGCCATCCAGGGAGGGCCAGTCCTCCCCTTCCCGATACCCGGAATCGCCCCCCTTGATCTCGCCTGCGCCTCCCGCCGTCTCGCGGCGAGCCGTCCTTACCCGGCGCTTGTTATGGTACATCTCGCTGTCGACCCGCTGGATCAGGGTGTCCATGTCCACCCGGGCATCGTTCCAGGGCTCGTAGGTGAGCAGGCCGACGCTGGCGGTGATGGGTCGCTCGGGGTCGGCGGCCAGCCGCTGCCCGTCCAGGGCCTGCCGGAGCGCCTCGGCCCGCTGCCGACAAGCGGCTCGACCGCTACCCGGCAGCACCACCAGGAATTCGTCGCCGCCCATGCGGCAGGCCATTTCCCCCTTGCCGACGATGCCCCGCAGAACCGCGGCCACGGCACAGATCAGCTCGTCGCCGGCGGCGTGCCCCAGGGTATCGTTGACCGGCTTGAGGTGATCCACATCGATCAGCAGCAAGGACAGCGACCAGCGCATTTCCTGCTGGCAATTGGCCAGGGAACCCTTGAGGAAGGCCATGCCCCGGCGCCGATTGGGCAACCCGGTCATGGTGTCGCAGTTGGCCAGTTGCAGCAGTTCCTGATGCTGCTGGGTCAATCGATCATAGGCGACGCCGAGTTCCGCGTTACGCTTGGCCAACTCCATGCGCAGGGCCGCGGCGCGGGTGAAGTTGAAGTGGCGTACCTGGGAGAGCAGCGGGGCGATCAGGGCCCCGATCAGCAGGAAGACGCCGCCGTACTGGCCCAGGATAAAGAAGCTGAAGGGGCTCCATAGCAGGAAGCAGAGCAGGTACGCTGCGATTACGAAGACATCGAGCAGCAGCATCTTGCGCCAGTGCCAGACGGTGGCCACCGGCACCAGCAGGAAGAGCGCCAGGGCGGTGCTGATGTTCCAGAAGAAGAAGATATCGGTATCGTCGATCCGAGACGCGCCCCAGGCCATGAAGAGCCCCGCCCCCAGGCCACTGATCAGCAATGCCCTCTCGCTGCGCTCCGGGTGACTGCGCTGCCAGAGCAGACAGGCGACGATCAGGCCGATGCTGCCCAGGCGGCCGGCCCACAGCTGCGGCCAGAGAGACGGGATCAACCAGTAGTCGAAGGGCAGGTAACAGAGCAGGCCGATCACCGCGCAGAGCAGGAAGGCGGCGTTAACGCGCGCCTGCTGTAGACGCTCTTCCAACGCCGCATCGAGATTCAGGTCTGCCAGCATCATGGCTGCCTCCAGCGAGCGTCCTGCTCGCCTATGGAACGCCAGCGGCGGGCCAGGGAAGGCCCCACCGCCAGCGCCTGCCGTACCTCAGTAACGATAGGCATCCGGTTTGTAGGGCCCACCCACCGGCACCCCAAGATAGTCCCCCTGGGCCTCGGTAAGCCGCGTCACCACGCCGCCGAAGCCCTCCACCATATAGCGCGCCACCTCCTCATCCAGCGCCTTGGGCAGCACCGAAACGCCCAGCGCCGTCGCCTGGTCCACGGCCGGCAGCTCGGCGTAGCGCTCCTCGTAGAGGTGGATCTGGGCCAGTACCTGGTTGGCGAAGGAGCCGTCCATGATCCGCGACGGATGGCCGGTGGCATTTCCCAGGTTCACCAGGCGCCCCTCGGCCAGCAGGATCAGGTAGTCGTCGCTGTCCGGAGCATAGTCGCCCGGGTCGCTATCCCGATAGACCTTGTGGACCTGGGGCTTGACCTCCTCCCAGTGCCACTGGCGACGCATGTAGGCGGTATCGATCTCGCTGTCGAAGTGGCCGATATTGCACACCACCGCGCCCTTCTTCAACGAGCGCAGCATGGGCGCATCGCAGGCGCCGATATTGCCGGTGGCGGTGACCACCAGATCGATCCTCTGGAGCAGCCCCCGATCGATGCTGTCCATGCCGCGGTTGATGCCGTCGAGATAGGGGGAGACCACCTCGAAGCCATCCATGCAGGCCTGCATGGCACAGATGGGGTCCACCTCGCTGACCTTGACGATCATCCCCTCCTGACGCAGCGAGGCCGCCGACCCCTTGCCCACGTCGCCATAGCCCACCACCAGCGCCTGCTTGCCGGCCAGCAGGTGGTCGGTGGCGCGCTTGATGGCATCACTCAGGGAGTGGCGGCAGCCGTACTTGTTGTCGTTCTTCGACTTGGTGACGGCATCGTTGACGTTGATGGCCGGCACCCTGAGGCTGCCGTCGCGGAGCATCTCCTGGAGGCGATGCACGCCGGTGGTGGTCTCCTCGGAGATGCCGTGGATGGCGTCCAACCGCTCGGGAAATCGCTCATGGAGCAGCTGGGTCAGGTCGCCACCGTCGTCCAGCACCAGGTTGGGGGCCCAGCCATCGGGACCGCCGACGGTCTGCTCGATGCACCACCAGAACTCTTCCTCGGTCTCGCCCTTCCAGGCGAAGACCGGGATGCCGGCCGCGGCGATGGCGGCGGCGGCATGATCCTGGGTGGAGAAGATATTGCAGGAGGACCAGCGCACGCTGGCTCCCAGGGCCACCAGGGTCTCGATCAGCACCGCGGTCTGGATGGTCATATGGATGCAGCCGGCAATACGCGCGCCGGCGAGGGGCTGCTGGTCCTGATACTTGCGACGGATCGCCATCAGCGCCGGCATCTCGGTCTCGGCAATGCGAATCTCGCGGCGGCCCCAGTCGGCCAGGGAGAGATCGGCGACCTTGAAATCACCAAGGTCGGCGGCGGACAAGGCGGCTCGGGTCATGCGGGCACCTCGATTGCGACGATGGGTTATAAACGCATTGACTCCCACTATAGGCAGTACGTTCTGCCACCACCATTCGCGGCCCTAAACGCCGGATACCTCCACCGCCATGCGATTCCCCCAGGCGGTCCGCTTTCTTGCCGTCGCCACACGGATGCCTAAACGCCCGCGCCCGGCACGAGGCCGGGCGCGGGGAGCAACGCTGGGACGGAGAGACGCTTAGAGGCCGGCGGCGTCGCGCAGGGCCTGGGCCTTGTCGGTCTTCTCCCAGGGGAAGGCGGTGAAGGTCTCGGTCTGAGTCTCGCCGCCGTTATCGGTCCAGGTATAGGAGGTCTCGAAGGGCTCGCGGCCGAAGTGACCATAGGCCGCGGTGAGGCGATACATGGGATGCTCCAGATCGAGCATGCGGGTGATGGCATAGGGGCGCAGGTCGAAGTGCTCGCGCACCAGCTCGATGATGCGCGCGTCATCCACCTTGCCGGTACCGAAGGTGTTGACCGAGACCGAGGTCGGCTCGGCCACGCCGATGGCGTAGGAGACCTGGATCTCGCACTTGTCGGCGAGCCCCGCGGCGACGATGTTCTTGGCCACATAGCGACCGGCATAGGCGGCGCTGCGGTCCACCTTGGAGGGGTCCTTGCCGGAGAAGGCACCGCCGCCGTGGCGCGCCATGCCACCATAGGTATCGACGATGATCTTGCGCCCGGTCAGGCCGCAGTCGCCCACCGGGCCGCCGATCACGAACTTGCCCGTCGGGTTGATATGGTAGCGAGTGGTCTCGGTAAGCCACTCGGCGGGGATCACCTGCTCGATGATCTCGCGCTTGACCATCTTGCGCAGCTCTTGCTGATCGATGCTGGGATCATGCTGGGTCGAGAGCACCACCGCCTCCACGGCGCAGGGCTTGCCGTCGGCGTCGTAGCGGAAGGTGACCTGGCTCTTGGCGTCCGGGCGCAGCCAGGGCAGCAGGCCGTGCTTGCGCAGCTCCGCCTGACGCTCCACCAGACGGTGAGCGTAGTGGATCGGCGCCGGCATATAGGAGTCGGTCTCGTTGGTGGCGTAGCCGAACATCAGCCCCTGGTCGCCGGCCCCCTGATCCTCCGGCTTGCTGCGATCGACGCCCTGGGCGATATCCACGCTCTGCTTGCCGATCAGGTTGAGCACGCCGCAGGTCTCGCCGTCGAAGCCCACGTCGGAGGAGGTGTAGCCGATATCGGTGATCACCTCCCGGACCAGGGCCTCCAGGTCGACCCAGGCGCTGGTGCTGATCTCGCCGGCGACGATCGCCACACCGGTCTTGACCAGGGTCTCGCAGGCCACCCGGGCGTTCTTGTCCCGGGCGATAATGGCGTCCAGCACCGCATCGGAGATCTGGTCGGCGATCTTGTCCGGATGCCCCTCGGACACGGACTCGGAGGTAAACAGGGAGTATTCGCTCATGGCGGTCCTCGACCCTCTGGAAATGGGATGACGGCATCTGGGCTCGAAGCCAGGGTAAAAGCCGGTACGACGCGAATAAGGAGACACCCTCGCCCTAGCGCCACGGCCGGAGGCGAATTCTACACCCTCACCGCCGGGGATCCTACCGGAGCCCGCCGATCCGGCGCCGCCCTCACAGGCCCAGCGCCTGGATGCGCGGCCGCGCATCGGGTCCGGCCTCCACGGCGAGGCGCACGTCGAACAGGGGCTCGAGCCGCCCGGGGGTCAGGCACGCCTCCACCGTCCCCGAGGCCAGGCAACGTCCCTCCTTCAGCAGCCAGCAATGATCGGCGAAGCGTGCCGCCAGGTTGAGGTCATGAAGCGCCAGCAGCACGGTGCGCCCCGCATCGGCTTCACCACGCAGCCACTCCAGCACCCTCAGTTGCTGGTGGAGATCCAGGGCACTGGTGGGCTCGTCCAGCATCAACACCCGGGGGCGGCGTACCAGGGCCTGGGCGATGGCGACCCGTTGATATTGCCCCCCGGAGAGGCTGGCGAGGCGCCGCTCCGCCAGGGCCTCGAGCCCCATGGCGCTCAGCGTCGCCGCGACCCGCGCCAGGTCCTCGCCACGCACGCGCCCGGGATGCAGGGTCTTCAGCGACAGCAGCACCGCCTCGTGCACGCTCAGCGCCGCCTGGCTGCCGCCCAGTTGCGGCAGGTAATAGCAGGTCGCGCGGCGCTGGGCCGGGGGCAGGGTCATCAGGTCACGACCGTCCAGGCTCGCCGACACCCTGGCCGGCTCGATGCCTGCCAGGGCTCGGAGCAGGGTCGACTTGCCGGCCCCGTTGGGGCCCAGCAGGACGGTAATGGCTCCGGCGGGAGCCACCAGGGGGCCGTCGATGGCCAGCCGCCCCTCCAGGCTCACGCGCCGTACCAACAAATCCTCGGGTGATATCAAGATGACCTCCGGCGACGCAGAATCAGCAGGAAGAAGGCGGGCAGTCCGGCCAGGGCGGTAATGATGCCGATGGGCAGTACCAGTCCCGGTACCACCAGCTTGCTGGCCAGATCGGCAATGCACATCAGGCTGGCGCCACACAGCGCCGAGAGCGGCAGGAAGTGACGCTGCTGCTCGCCCACCAGCAGGCGTGCCATATGCGGCGCCACCAGGCCGACGAAGCCGATGGTGCCCACCGCCGCGACCACCACCGCCGTCAGCAGCGCCATGGCCGCCAGCACCCCTAGCCGCAGACGATCCACCCGCACGCCCATGGCCTGGGCCGAGACGCGCCCCAGGCGCAGGGCACTCAGTTGCCAGCCCAGGCATCGACATAACAGCAGGCAGGCCACCAGCACCCCGGCGATCAGGCCGAGCTTGAGGCCGGATGGCCGCGCCAGGCTACCCAGGGACCAGAACACCAGCTGCTGCAAGGCATCCGGCGAGGCCAGGTACTGCAGTAGCCCCAGCAGGGCATTGAAGGTGAACATGGTGGCGATCCCCAGCAGCACCAGGGTATCCAGGCCGACGCCCCTCAGCCGTCCGAGCAGATGGATCGCCCCCGCCGCCAGCAGGCTGAAGACGAAGGCATTACCCGCCGCCGCCAGGTGCCCCGCCAGGGGCAGCAAGCTGACCCCAGCCACCACCGCCAGGGCGGCACCGAAGCTGGCCGCCGAGGCCAGCCCCAGGGTAAAGGGGTCGGCCAGGGGGTTATCGAGCACCGTCTGCATCTGGGCACCGGCCACCGCCAGCCCAGCGCCGGCCAGTAATGCCAGCAGCGCCGTCGGCAGGCGGATCTGCCATAGGGTGATGCGCACCAGCGGACTGGCCTGCTGCGGCTGCCACAGGGCCCGCAAGACCTCCCCCGGAGGGTGATTGCCCGGCCCCAGCAGCAGGTCGGCGAGGAAAGACACGAGCAACAGCCCCAATCCGGCCAGCAGCCAGGCACGATGCCGGGCCTCCCGGCGATAAAATCCGGCGTTCAGGGTCAATCGCCCCGCGTCACCGCTGACCTCCAGGCTCATGGCCCCTCCTCTCTCAACGAGGCCCAGAAGGCCCCTTCCGCCGACCACGGCAGGAAATCATCATGCAAGCGGCGCCACAAGGCCTCCGGGGCCAGGTCGGCCATGGCCACGGGGTGCAACCACTTGGCCAGGCGCTGTACGGCCACGAACTGGAAGGGGGTGTTGTAGAACTGATGCCAGAGGGCATGCACGCGCCCCGCACGCGCCGCGGCCAGTTCGGGCCAGCCCTCACGCGACTCGATCAGCCGCGTCATCGCGGCCCGAGCCTCGGCGGCACGGGTATCGTAGCCCATCGGTACCGCCGTCTCGCGCAGCCCCTGCCAGGCACCGCCGGTCATGACGATGACGTCGGGATCCTCGGCCAGGATCCACTCGGGGTGCAATCGCCCGAACACACCCGGCAGGCGCTCCGCGGCGATATTGTCGCCGCCGGCCAGGCGCACCACCCGCCCCAGGTTGTCGTCTCCCACGCTGCGACAGCAGTCCGGATGCAGCCCCGCCGCGGTCTCGATCAATACTCGGGGGCGCCGCTCGGGGAGCCGGGCCGCCACCGCCGCGAGGCTCTGCCGGCGCAGCGTCAGCAGGGCCTCGGCCCGAGCCTCGGCGGCAAACAAGCGCCCCAGCAGGCGCACGCTGGGCGCCAGATGGCGATCCGGCTCGGTCAGGAAGTCGACGAACACCACCGGAATCCCCGCCGCCTCCAGCACCGCCAGGGCCGGGCCATCCGCGAGTGTCGGCCAGGCGGCCAGGTCGAAGACGATGGCGTCGGGCTCCAGGGCCAGGGCGCGCTCGAGGCTGAATTCACCGTTGGCCGCCTTGCCGAAGGTCGCTAGCCGCTCGGCGCGGGGGAAACGTTCCCGAAGGCGCGCCCAGACATCGCCATCGAAGCGCCTGAGCTCGTCCCGCCAGCCCACCAGGGGCGCGAAGGGATCCTCCGGGCGTAGCACCGCCAGGGTGTATAGCAGGCGCCCCTCCCCCAGGATCACCCGCTCGGCGCCATGGGGAATGGTGACCTCGCGACCGGCCAGGTCGGTTACCGTGACCGACTCGGCGGCGAAGGCCCCCGAGGCCCAGGCCAGTAGCCAGGCGCCGAGCAGCCGCCGGGCCAGGCGCATCAGCGGCCTGAGTCGTGCAGAAAGATGCAATGACATCATGTGTTCCCTATCGCGGGCCGGCCTGCCCGGAGCCTCCCGGGCAGGCCGACCGGGCTCAGAAGGTCATGTCCAGCCCCAGGCTGTAGGCACGCCCGGGCAACGGCACCCGTCCGACCGGGCTGACATCCACCCCCCGGAAGAAGGCATCGGCATCGGTCAGGTTGTGGGCCCCCAGGGTCAGGCTGGCATCGACCGCCACCGGGAGCCGATAGGCGAGGCTCGCATCCAGCTGCCAGTAATCGGGCTGCTCGCCGGCGCTACCGTCAGGCGTCTCCGCCTCGGTGTTGGCGGCATCGGAGAAACTCTCCGCCACATAGCGGCCGTTCAGGCCCAGGGTCCAGTCGCCCTGCTCCCAGCCCGCATACAGGTTGAGCAGGTGTTGCGGCGCATTGGGCACCTCATTGCCGGCATGCTCGCCGTCACGCTGCTCGGTATCGAGCCAGGTCCAGGTGCCCTCCAGGCTCAGGGGAGCATCGCTCGGCGCCCAGGCCAGGCGGGTCTCCAGGCCCTGGTAGCGGGTGCGGCCGAGATTCTTGAAGCTATTATCCGGCTGCTTGACGATCTGGTCCTCGTTATCGATGACGAAAGCGGTGGCCTCGGCCTGCCAGGCCCCGGCGGTGTAGCGTCCCCCCAGCTCGTAGTTCCAGGCGGTCTCGTTGGCCAAATCGCCCGGTTTGGTGACCTGGGCCAGCTGCACCGGGGTCAGGGAGCGCTGGCCGGTGGCGAAGAGATACCAGGCCTCGCTGGCCTCGAAGCCGACGGTCAGGCCCGGCAACCAGGCCTCGGCGACATTCTCGTCCTGGTCGCCACTCTTGGCATCAGCGAAGTCCATCTCGGCCCGCTCGTAACGCAGCCCCGGCGTCAGGGTCCAGCCGCTGTCGCCGAGCCGCCAGGTATCGCTGATATAAGCGGCCACGGCCCGGGTCTCGAAGTCCCAGCGACGCACCTCGCTGGTGGTGCCACTGGCCAACTCTTGCCGGTCGACATCGAAATCGACGCTCTCCTCCAGGTAGCGAGCCCCCAGCATCAGGGTATGATCGCCGTGGCGCAGGGCCAGGCGCGGCTCACTGGCCCAGACCCGGAAGGGGCGCGGCGAGTTGGCGACATGGGTGGTGGGCGCCGCCGGATCGGCCCAGTCAAAGCCGGTGCCCAGGCTCTGGCCGAACCAGAAGGTGCGATCGCTGCGATGACCGAAGTGACGCCAGCTGAAATCCACGTCCTCGTTGGGTTGCCAGCGCCAGGTCAGGTGCCCTCGCCAGGTATCGGCCTCGAAGCGATCATAAGGGCGCTGGGAATCGCTACGGTCGCCTTGGTATGCCTCGGGGGAGAGGGCCCCCGGCAGTTCGGCATCCACCCGGTAATACTGCAGCTGGCCGCTCAGGGTATGGGCCTCGCCGAGCGCCAGCTCGCCGTCGAGGATAAAGTTGTCGACTTCGGTATCGCTGTGCTCCCGACTCCCCTCGCCGCGGACCAGATTCGCCTGGAACTGCAACCCCAGCCGCTCACTGACCTGACCACCGACCCGCAGATAGTTGTCGCTCAGCACATGGCCGGTGGCCTCGTCCACGGTCAGCCGCTCGCGCAGCTGAGTCTCGGGCTCGTAGGGGATCCCCCGGGTCACGAAGTTCAGTACGCCACCGACATTGTTGGGACCGTAATGAACCGCGGCCCCGCCACGCACCACGTCCACTCGCTCCAGGGTGGGCAGGGTCACCGGAAACAACGAGACGCCGATGTTACTGTAGGGCCCCAGGGCCACGGGGATGCCATCGACCAGGATCTGGACTCGCTCGCTGCGCCGCGGCGACAGGCCACGCACGCCGATATTGGGCAGGATGCCGGTGCCGGTCTCGTCCTGGACATGCACCCCCGGCACCCGTGCCAGGGCATCCTCGAGATGGCGCACCTCGCCGGCCTCGAGGGTCGATTCGTCGAGAGCGAGTCGCCCTCCCGGCGTGGTGCGGGGATCCGTCCGGGTCGCCCCCAGCCAATCGCTGGAGACCACCAGGGTATCGAGGGTCAGCTCCCCCTCGGCCCAGGCGGCGGGAGAGAGGAACGAGGCGGCCAGAATGGCCAGTGACAGCGGCGCAAGGCGGTGGCGCGAATGCATAGCGGATCCCGTTGCTAATGATTATCAAAGACGAGGCGAGATCATATATAATTGGCGCCAATCTGCAAGGGAAATTGCCGGAGGAGTTCATGACAGAGCCGACCCATAGCAACGAACTGGCCTGGCTGCAGGAGCAGCTACGCCTGGGCATGAGCGGCGGGCGCTTCCCCGCGGGCAGCTGGTTGCGCCAGGATGCCCTGGCGGAGCAGTACGGGGTGAGTCGCTTCGTGGTGCGCGGCGCCCTGGAGCGACTGGCGGAACTGGAAAGCATCGAGCACGTGCCGAACCGCGGCTATCGCGTGCGCCACTGGAGCCTGGAGGAGCGCCGCGAGCTCACCGAGGCGCGCCTGGTAATCGAGCAGGCCATGGTGCCACTGATGATGGCACGCAAGACGCCGACGGGGCTGGCCGAGGCACGCCGGGCACTCCACGACTTCGAGCGTGCCGCGGAAAGCCTCGACGGCGAGGCCCTGGCGTTGACCAACCATGCCTTCCATCGCGCCCTGGCCGACCTGGCGGGAAACACGGCCCTGGCCCGCCAGGTCAACTGGCTGCGAGAACAAGGCCTGCGCGGCGCCGGCCCGGGCTGGCCCAAGGCCGGCGGGGTAACACGCAGCCTGGCGGAGCACCGCGAGATGCTGACGGCCCTGGAGCGCAACGACCCCATCGCCCTGCAGGGCGCCATCCAGCGTCACCTGACCGCCTGGCAAGAGCGCGGGGCGACGACGACCGCCGGCGCCCGGTCCGGCGAAGAGCACGCCGGCCGCCTGAAAAATGGCGCCAATCCCGCGTCACCATGCAGGCCCCCGGAGATTATTTGAAGGCCGCGTCCCATTCGGCGACAATAAGCGACCAAAATCGACCGCGCCGCCCCATTTGGCGGCGCATCCCAGCCAGAATCCACGTCCGGCCACGCCCCAGGCCCGACCGTGTCACCGCATACTATCTGCCCTAGGCGAGGAGCTGCCCCCATGCCGTCCCGTTTCGAACTGGCCAACGCCATTCGCGCCCTGTCCATGGATGCCGTCCAGAAGGCCAAGTCCGGCCACCCCGGCGCCCCCATGGGCATGGCCGATATTGCCGAGGTGCTGTGGAACGACCACCTCAAGCATAATCCGGCCAACCCCCACTGGGCCGACCGCGACCGCTTCGTGCTCTCCAACGGCCACGGCTCCATGCTGCTCTACTCCCTGCTCCACCTGACCGGCTACGACCTGGACCTGGAGCAGCTGCAGCACTTCCGCCAGCTCCACTCCAAGACCGCCGGCCACCCGGAGCTCGGCTACGCCCCGGGCGTCGAGACCACCACCGGCCCCCTGGGCCAGGGCCTGGCCAATGCGGTGGGCATGGCGCTGGCCGAGAAGACCCTGGCCGCCCAGTTCAACCGTCCCGGCCATACCATCGTCGACCACACCACCTGGTGCTTCCTCGGCGACGGCTGCCTGATGGAGGGCATCTCCCACGAGGTCGCCTCCCTGGCCGGGACCCAGCAGCTCGGCAAGCTGGTCGCCTTCTATGACGACAACGGCATCTCCATCGACGGCGAGGTGGAAGGCTGGTTCACCGACGACACCGCCAAGCGCTTCGAGGCCTACGGCTGGCACGTGGTGCCCAATGTCGACGGCCACAAGCCGGAAGAGATCCAGGCCGCCATCGAGCTGGCCAAGACCCACGACGACAAGCCGAGCCTGATCATCTGCAAGACCATCATCGGCTTCGGCGCCCCCAACAAGCAGGGCAAGGAAGAGTGCCACGGCGCGCCCCTGGGCGACGAGGAAGTGGCCGCCGCCCGCGAACAGCTGGGCTGGCCCCACGCCCCCTTCCATGTCCCCGAGGAGATCTACCAGGGCTGGGACGCCCGCCAGCGCGGCGAACAGCTGGAGAGCGACTGGGAGGCGCGCTTCGCCCGTTACGCCGAGGCCTTCCCCGCCGAGGCCGCCGAATTCCAGCGCCGCCTCAAGGGCGAGCTGCCCAAGGCGCTGACCAGCGAGAAGCTGATCGAGGACGCCCAGGCCAAGGGCGAGACCGTCGCCAGCCGCAAGGCCTCCTTCCAGTGCCTCAACGAGCTCGGCCCGCAGCTGCCCGAACTGCTCGGCGGCAGCGCCGACCTGGCGCCCTCCAACCTGACCTTCTGGAAGGGCGCCCAGGCGATCTCCCCGGAGGCCCCCGGCGGCAACTACCTGCACTACGGGGTCCGCGAGTTCGGCATGGGCGCCATCATGAACGGCATCGCCCTGCATGGCGGCTTCGTGCCCTACGGCGCCACCTTCCTGATCTTCATGGAGTACATGCGCAACGCCGTGCGCATGGCGGCGCTGATGGGTCAGCAGGCGGTCTACGTCTTCACCCACGACTCCATCGGCCTGGGCGAGGATGGCCCCACCCACCAGCCCATCGAGCAGCTGACCAGCCTGCGCTCCACCCCCAACCTGGCCACCTGGCGCCCCTGTGACGCCGTGGAGACCGCCGCCGCCTGGGATGCCGCGGTCAAGCGCCACGCCGGCCCCACGGCGCTGGTGCTGTCGCGCCAGAACCTGCCCCACCAGGAGCGCGACAAGCACCAGCTGGCCAATATCCAGCGCGGCGGCTATGTGCTGCGCGACTGCGACGGCACCCCGGAGCTGATCCTGATCGCCACCGGTTCCGAAGTGAGCCTGGCCATGGACGCCGCGACCCGGCTGAGCGAGCAGGGCAAGGCGGTGCGGGTGGTCTCCCTGCCCTCCACCGATGCCTTCGATGCCCAGGACGCCGCCTACCGCGAGTCGGTGCTGCCCAAGGCGGTCACCGCGCGCCTGGCCATCGAGGCCGGCCACCGCGACTTCTGGTTCAAGTACGTGGGCCTGGACGGCGATATCGTCGGCATGAGCGGCTTCGGCGAGTCCGCCCCGGCGGGCGACCTCTTCAAGCACTTCGGCTTCACCGTCGACAACGTCGTCGAGCGCGCCCAGGCGCTGCTGGGCTAAGCGACGCGGCCCCGGCGGGCCGAGCCTCGAGCCACGGGCGCCACTCCTCGGAGTGGCGCCCGTCGTCGTTACGGCCATGCCCCACCGGCCGCCTGCATCGGCGGCGCTTTTGCGCTAGAATCGCCCACTCTGAACGAGTCACGGGAACGAGTGCCGACGCCATGGCCTATCGCATCGCCATCAACGGATATGGCCGTATCGGCCAGTGCGTGCTGCGCGCCCTGGTGGAGCGCGCCCAGGAGCTGGGCGGCACCCCGCTGGAGGTGGTGGCCATCAACGAGCTCTCGGACCTCGAGACCATCGCCTACCTGACCCGCTACGACACCACCCACGGGCGCTTCCCCGCCACCGTGGAGGCCGAGGGCGGTCGGCTGCTGATCGACGATCACCCCATCCATATCCTCTCCGAGGCCGATCCGGACCGCCTGCCCTGGGCCGAGCTCGACATCGACCTGGTGCTGGAGTGCTCCGGCAGCTTCAAGGATCGCGCCACCGCCGAGCGCCACCTGGCCGCCGGCGCCAAGCGCCTGCTCTTCTCCCAGCCCGCCGAGAGCGACGTGGACGCCACCATCGTCTGCGGCATCAACGACCATAGCCTGGCGGCGAGCCAGCGCATCGTCTCCGCCGCCTCCTGCACCACCAACTGCCTGGTGCCGGTGCTCACCGTGCTCGACGAGGCCCTGGGCGTGGCCCACGGGGTCACTACCACCATCCACTCGGCGATGAACGACCAGCCGGTGATCGACGCCTACCACCAGACCGACCTGCGCCTGACCCGCTCGGCCATGCAGTCCATCGTGCCGGTGGATACCGGCCTGGCGCGAGGCCTCAACCGCCTGATGCCGAGCCTGGCCAACCGCTTCGAGTGTCTGCATGTGCGGGTGCCGACGATCAATGTCTCGGCCATGGACCTGGCCATCTGCGTCGAGCGCGACACCGACGCCGCCGAGGTCAATGCCCTGCTCCGCGAGGCCAGCCGGGGCCGGCTGGCGGGGCTGCTCGGCTATACCGAGGAGCCCACCGCCTCCATCGACTTCAACCACGATCCGCGCTCGGGTATCGTGGACGCCACCCAGACCCGGGTGGCCGGCGGCCGCCTGGTGAAGATGCTGTGCTGGTTCGATAACGAGTGGGGCTTCGCCAATCGCATGCTCGACGTGACCCAGCGCCTCGCCGCCCTCGATTGACCCAACCCTGGCTTGCCTAACGAAGGAACACGTGCCGATGAACGTACGCAAGATGACCGACCTGGAGCTCGCCGGAAAGCGCGTGCTGATCCGCGAAGACTTGAACGTGCCCATCAAGAATGGCCGTGTGACCAGCGATGCGCGCCTGCGCGCCGCCCTGCCCACCATCGAGGCGGCCCGGAACGCCGGCGCCAGGGTGATGCTGATGAGCCACCTGGGCCGCCCCACCGAGGGCGAGCCCACCGAGGAGTTCTCCCTGGCGCCGGTGGCCGAACGCCTCGGCGAGCTGCTGGGCCGCCGGGTCACCCTGATCAAGGACTACCTGGATGTGGCCCTGGACCTGGCCGACGGCGAGGTGGTGCTGCTGGAGAACGTGCGCTTCAATGCCGGCGAGAAGGGCGATGACGAGGCACTGGCCAAGCAGTATGCGGCCCTCTGCGATCTCTTCGTGATGGACGCCTTCGGCACCGCCCACCGCGCCCAGGCCTCCACCCACGGCGTAGCGCGCTTCGCCCCCGAGGCCTGCGCCGGCCCGCTGCTGGCCCAGGAGCTGAACGCCCTGGAGCAGGCCCTGGCCACCCCCAAGCGGCCCATGACCGCCATCGTCGGCGGCTCCAAGGTCTCCACCAAGCTCGACGTGCTGACCGCCCTCGCCGAGAAGTGCGACCAGCTGATCGTCGGCGGCGGCATCGCCAACACCTTTATCGCCGCGGCGGGCCATAACGTCGGCAAGTCGCTGCATGAGGCCGACCTGATCGAGCAGGCCAAGGCGCTGATGGCCCAGGTCGAGATCCCGCTGCCTTCCGATGTGGTGGTGGCCACCGAGTTCTCCGAGAGCGCCGCCGCCGTGGTCAAGCCCGTCGACCAGGTCAACGATGACGAGATGATCCTCGATATCGGTCCCGAGACCGCCGCCCGCCTGGGCGCGCTGCTCGAGGACGCCGGCACCATCCTGTGGAACGGCCCGGTGGGCGTCTTCGAGATCGACCAGTTCGGCAAGGGCACCGAGGTGATCTCGAAGGCCATCGCCGCGAGCGACGCCTTCTCCATCGCCGGCGGCGGCGATACCCTGGCGGCCATCGACAAGTACGGCATCGCCGACCGGGTCTCCTATATCTCCACCGGCGGCGGCGCCTTCCTCGAGTACGTGGAAGGCAAGACCCTGCCGGCCGTCGCGGCCCTGGAAGCCGCGGCCCAGTAATCCATCGAATCCCGGGCGGCCCGGCGCCGCCCACCCAGACACAGGTGAGATCATGGCACTGATCAGCATGCGCCAGATGCTGGACCACGCCGCCGAACGCGGCTACGGCATCCCGGCCTTCAACGTCAACAACCTCGAGCAGATGCGCGCCATCATGGAAGCCGCCGACGCCACCGACTCCCCGGTGATCGTCCAGGCCTCCGCCGGCGCCCGCAAGTACGCCGGGGCCCCCTTCCTGCGCCACCTGATCCTGGCCGCCGTGGAAGAGTTCCCGCATATCCCGGTGGTGATGCACCAGGACCACGGCACCAGCCCCGCGGTCTGCCAGCGTTCCATCCAGCTCGGCTTCTCCTCGGTGATGATGGACGGCTCCCTGGGCGAGGACGGCAAGACCCCCATGGACTACGACTACAACGTCGACGTCACCCGCCGTACCGTGGCGATGGCGCATGCCTGCGGCGTCTCCGTGGAGGGCGAGCTGGGCTGCCTGGGCAGCCTGGAGACCGGCATGGCCGGCGAGGAAGACGGCATCGGCGCCGAGGGCAAGCTGGACATGGACCAGCTGCTCACCGACCCGGAAGAGGCCGCCGCCTTCGTCAAGGCCACCCAGGTGGACGCCCTGGCCATCGCCATCGGCACCAGCCACGGCGCCTACAAGTTCACCAAGCCGCCCACCGGTGACACCCTCTCCATCCAGCGCATCAAGGAGATCCACGCCCGCATCCCCGACACCCACCTGGTGATGCACGGCTCGTCCTCGGTGCCCCAGGAGTGGCTCGAGGTGATCAACGAGTACGGCGGCGCCATCCCCGAGACCTACGGCGTGCCGGTCGAGGAGATCGTCGAGGGCATCAAGTACGGCGTGCGCAAGGTCAATATCGACACCGACCTGCGCCTGGCCTCTACCGGTGCCGTGCGTCGCTTCCTGGCCCAGAACCCGGCCGAGTTCGACCCGCGCAAGTTCCTCAAGGAGACCGTCTCCGCCATGCGCGATGTCTGCATCGCCCGCTACGAGGCCTTCGGCACCGCCGGCAACGCCAGCCGCATCAAGCCGATCAGCCTGGAAGCCATGGTCGGCCGCTACGACAGCGGCGAGCTGGATCCCAAGATCAACTAAGGGATTCCACGATGAGGGCGGCCCACGGGCCGCCCTTTTTATGGTTCCATCACGCCCCGAGCCAGGGCGACCCTTCTAGCTCAGCGCCATGGGCTCCGCCTGACCGGCGACCGGCGCCGGCATCCGCAACAGCCCACCGGCCGCCGACCAGCGCGCCTTGCCCGCGGCATCCAGGTGCTGGGTGGCAGTGGTGATATAGAGGGTGCGCAGATCGGGGCCGCCGAAGGCTACCATGGTGGGATGCGGACAAGGCAGCGCCACGCGCTCCACCAGCTCGCCCTCGGGCGAGAAGCGTACCAGTTGTCCGCCGTCATAGAGCGCGCTCCAGTAATAGCCCGCACTGTCCACCGCGGCACCGTCGGGCACCCCCGGCAACTCCAGGGCTTCCAGGTCGACCCAGGCCTCCGGCTCCCCGGTGGCTCCCGTCTCGGCATCGTAGGGAAAGCGCAGGATACGCCGGGTCAGGGAGTCGGTGTGGTAGAGCCAGCGCCGATCAGGGCTGAAGGCCAGGCCGTTGGAAATTCCGAGCCCGGCCCGCCGCCGCACCAGCTCGCCCTTTTCCAGGCAATAGAGGGCCGCCGAGGGGCTCTGTTCATCACCGGCGATGGTACCCACCCAGAGCCGGCCGGCCGCATCGCTACGCCCGTCGTTGAATCGATTCCCCGTCCCCTCGCGCCACTCGGGGTTGGTCGCCAGCGGCTCGATTTTGCCATCGAAGGGCAGGCGCAGCCTGACGATGCCCGAGGCCGTCGCGGCCAGCAGCCCCTCCTCGCAGAGGGCGATACAGCCAACCTTCTCGTCCAGCGTGAGCGTCTCCGGAGCCTCCCCGGTTCCGGGCCGCCAGGCATAAATCACCCCTCGATTGATATCCACCCAGTAGAGGGTCTGTCGCGCCACTGACCATAGCGGACTCTCACCCAGGCTCATCTCCAGTTCGAGCGCCACCTCAATGCGCTGCTCCGTCATCTCGTCTCTCCGCTCAGTGATTGTCCCGTGGCGGGCTGACCCGGGCCACGTCCCGGTACTTGGGCGCCGGCTCGAGCGTCATGCCACGATCCAGCGGCTCCACCAGGGTGCGCTGGATCTCCTGCCAGGGGGTCTGGTGATCGGGGTAGCGATAACCGCCCTGGGCCTCCAGCCGCTGGCGCCGGGCCGTCAGTTCATCATCGCCGATCAGCAGTCTGACCTCGCCCTTGCGCAGGTCGATGCGCAACCGATCCCCTGTCTCGAGCAGCGCCAGGCCACCGCCGGTGGCCGCCTCCGGCGAGGCGTTTAGAATCGAGGGCGAGCCCGAGGTGCCCGACTGGCGGCCATCGCCCAGGCAGGGCAACGACTCGATGCCGCGTTTTATCAGTGCCTCCGGCGGCTGCATATTGACCACCTCGGCGCCACCCGGATGCCCCACCGGGCCTGCCCCGCGCATCACCAGGATGGTGCGTTCGTCGATCCCCAGCGCCGGGTCGTCGATGCGCGCGTGGTAATCCTCGGAGCCGTCGAACACCACCACCCGGCCCTCGAAGGCCTCGGGATCGGCGGAGTCGCTGAGGAAGCGCTCGCGGAAGTCCCGGGAGATCACGCTGGTCTTCATCAGCGCCGAGTCGAAGAGATTGCCCTTGAGATTGAGGAAGCCGGCATGCTCGACGAGCGGGTTGTCGTAGCGGCGGATCACCTCGGGGTCACAGGTCTCACGCCCCGTCAGGTTCTCGGCCAGCGTCCGGCCATTGACGGTGAGTGCCTCGCCGTGCACCCGGCCGGCGCCGAACAGCTCACTCATCACCGCCGGCACCCCGCCGGCACGGTGGAACTCTTCCCCCAGGTAGGCGCCGGCGGGCATCACGTTGGCCAACAGCGGAATCTCATGGCCGAGGCACTGCCAGTCGTCGTTGGTCAATTCGACCCCGGCATGGCGGGCAATGGCATTGACGTGGATCGGCGCATTGGAGGAGCCGCCCAGGGCCGAGCAGGTGACGATGGCGTTCTCGAACGCTTCTCGGGTCAGGATATCGCTGGGCCGCAGGTCCTCCCAGACCATCTCGACGATGCGCTCGCCGGTCTGGTAGGCGGCCATGGCACGCTCCTTGTAGGGCCCGGGGATCATCGCCGACCCCGGCAGGCTCATGCCCAGTGCCTCGGCCATGGAATTCATGGTGGAGGCGGTCCCCATGGTGTTGCAGTGCCCCACCGAAGGCGCCGAATCCGTCGCCCGGGCGAGAAATTCGGCATAGTCGATGTCGCCGGCGGCCAGCCGCTTGCGCAGCTCCCAGATGATGGTGCCGGACCCCACCCGCTCGTTGCCCCGCCAGCCGTTGAGCATGGGCCCACCAGAGAGCACAATGGCCGGGATGTTCACCGTGGCCGCGGCCATCAGCGCCGCCGGGGTGGTCTTGTCGCAGCCGGTGGTCAGCACCACGCCGTCCAGCGGGTAGCCATGCAGCACTTCCACCAACCCCAGGTAGGCCAGGTTGCGATCCAGCGCCGCCGTGGGACGACGGGCGTTCTCGTGGATCGGATGCATGGGGAACTCGAAGGGCACCCCACCGGTGGCACGAATGCCCTCCTTGGTCCGCTTGACCAGCTCGAGATGGTGGCGATTGCAGGGCGTGAGGTCCGAGCCCGACTGGCAGATACCGATGATCGGCTTGCCACTGGCCAGCTCCTCCAGGGTGATCCCGTAATTCATGTAGCGCTCGATGCACAACGCCGTGGTCCCGGGGTGCTCGGGGTTGTCGAACCAGTAACGCGAGCGCAACTGGTCGGATGTGATCTTGCGGTCAGCCATGGCCTTTTCCCTTTACTAACAAGCCAATGAGCCGAGGCACGCAGTCCCCGGCCGGATCCACGATGGCGCCGGGGCGCCTCACTCGTAAGTCATCTCTTCCAGTTCCTTGCCACGCGTTTCCTTGACGCAGTGCTGCACGAAATACACCGACAGCACGGCACAGAAAGCATAGAAGCCGTAGGCACCCGCCAGGCCGATAGAGGCCAGCAAGATGGGGAAGGTCATTGTGATGGCGAAGTTGGCCAGCCACTGGAACAGTCCGGCGATGGCTAGGCCCGAGCCGCGCATCTGGTTAGGGAACATCTCTCCCAGCATCACCCACATCACCGGTCCCCAGGAGACATTGAAGCAAAACACATAGGCATTGGCGGCGAGCAAGGCGAACACGCCCATGTCGTCGCTGAGACGCAGGCTGCCGTCGACCAGGGTCGCCGTGGAGAAAGCGAACACCAGGCAGGCCAGGGTGACGGCCATTCCCACCGAACCGACCCACAGCAGCGGCTTGCGCCCGATCTTGTCGATCAGCGTAATGGCGACCAGGCAGGCCCCGATGCTCACGGCACCGGAGATCACGTTGATCAGCAGGGCATCGCCCTCAGAGAAGCCTACCGACTGCCACAGCACGGCGCCGTAGTAAAACACGACGTTGATGCCCACCAGTTGCTGGAACACCGCCAGGCCGATGCCGACCCAGACGATGCCGTGCACCTTGCCGGTCGTACGGTTGAGCACATCGCTCAGCCGGGGCTTGTGATCGTGGGCCAGGGTGGCGTTGATCTCATCGAGCTTGTCGCCGACCTCACTCTCCGGCATCACCAGGCCCAACACCCGGCGAGCCTCCGGCTCCCGACCACTGCTGATCAGATAGCGTGGGCTCTCGGGAATGAACAGGAGTGCCACCAGGAACACCGACGCCGGCAGCAGCTCCATCCAGAACATCCAACGCCAGGTGGCGAACCCGAACCACAGCTCGGCGACCGCGGAACTGGAAACGGAGGCCAGCACGTAGTTGCTAAGGAACGCCATGAACAACCCACCAATGATCGCCACCTGCTGGATGGTGGCCAGCCGGCCGCGATAGGCCGAGGGCGCCACCTCGCTGATATAGGCCGGCGTCATCACGCTGGCAGCACCTACCGCCATGCCGCCGAGAATGCGATAGAGCACGAATTCTAGGGAGCCCTCCGACACCCCAGAGCCCCAGGCACTGACCAGAAAGAAGATCGCTGCCACGATCAGCAAGGTACGACGCCCGAAGCGGTCCGCCAGGCGTCCGGCGAAGAAGGCACCGATGGCGCACCCCAGCAGCATCGAGGCCACGTTGAAGCCGGTGCCGGCACTGTCGGAACCGAAGGCGGACTGCAGGCCATCGACGGTGCCGTTGATCACGCCACTGTCGAAGCCGAACAGGAAGCCGCCGATGGCGGCAATGCAACAGACGATGAAGATATAGGTCGACTGACCGAGCGAGGCGTGTCCTGGCATATTCATTGTTGTACTCCCGTGTCGTTGTTGACTGTTATACGAAGCCTTATGGGTAAATTTTCTTAACTAACCAGATGTAAAACTCCCGTCGGCCGATCTCCTCTGCTAGTGCATTGGGGCCCTAACGGACCCAGCGAAACCGGCAACGGTAGGCGTGTCGTTCTCCCGCGCCCAGCTCGACCAGCCCCTGGGCCAGAGGATCGGCAGCGTGATGGGCATCGACATCGTGATCGATCGGCTCGAAGCAGAAAAAGTCGGCCTCGGCCCCTGGCGAGTAGACCAGGTAGCGACTGGCCTGCGGCGCGGCGGTGACTTCCAGCGCCATTCTCTCTTCTGGCCAGCGCACCAGGGCGCGCCCACTCCAACCAGTGAAGAGGTTGTCGATCTTGCCCCCGGGCAGGGCCGAAGGGATGGAGAAGTTCCACGCCGCCCCCGCCTCGAGCCGCCGCCATGCGATGGGCAATTGCGCGGCATCCACCTCCCACACGCCCTCGGCGGGTGCCTCGAGGCGCACGTCGGCGCTGCGTAGAAACCAAGGGTGCAGCCCCACACCATAGGGGGCCGGAATCGCGCCCAGATGCGTCACCGCGAGTTCCACCAACAGGCTCTCCGCCTCGAGGCGATAAACCAGTTCGGCCCGATAGTCGAAGGGAGGTTGCTCGCGGGAGCGCAGCACCAGGCGCAGCGCATGCCCTTCATGGGCCTCGATCCGCCAAGGGCGCTGCCAGCCGTCGCCATGGATCGGCAGGGGTTCACTGACGAGATTGGCGGCCAGAGGATAGTGTCGCCCCCGCCAGGCGAAGCCCCCCGTCGAGATGCGGTTCGACCACGGCACCAGCGGGTACATGGCTAGCCGGTTGGGGTCCCGTTCGTCATCGACACCGGGTCGCATCAACGCCACCGGGCCGCCTTCGGTCAGGGCATCGAAGCGCACCACGGCGCCACCGATGGCCGGGGCGACCACAAGGCGCAGCCTGCCGTTATCGAGGGTGATCGTCATGGCGGCGACTCAGCCCCAGCCACCATCGACGGCGAGCTCCTGTCCGGAAATCGCCAGGCTATCGGCGCTGGCCAGGAAGAGCACGGCCGGCGCGACATGCTGCGGCTCCAGGCGCACCTTCAGGCACTGATGATCCTGGATCGAGGCCTCCTCCTCGGGACCGATCCACTTCTCGAGTTGCCGCTCGGTCATGACCGAGCCAGGCACCAGGGTGTTGACGCGAATATTGTGCGGCCCCAGGTCACGGGCCAGGCTGCGCGTCAGTCCGTGTACCGCCGCCTTGGCGGTGACGTAGGAGGAGAGATCGCCGATCGCCATCCGCACACTGATCGAGCCGAAGTTGATGATCGAACCGCCACCGGCCTCGATCATCTGATGGGCCACCGCCTGCGCCGCGAAGAACATCGGCCGCAGATTGAGCGACATGCGCTCGTCCCAGTAATCGACATCGACATCCTGCCAGGCATGCCGGTCATCGTTGGCCGCGTTGTTCACCAACGTATGAATCGGCCCCAGCGTCTGGCCCACCTCCGCGATGACCGCCTGCAGGGCCGCCACATCACGAATGTCGCAGTGGCGATACTGCGGCGCCCGTCCGGTTTCCGCCTTCAGCCCCTCGACCAGCGCCTGGCTGGCGGCCTCAGCGATATCGACGAAGACCACCTTGGCGCCCTGGTGATGAAAGGCGCGGGTCAATCCCGCGCCAATACCGCTACCGCCGCCGGTGATGAAGACCACCTGCCGTTCCAGACTAGAGTAGCGTGTCGCGTCATTGCTCATCTTGGCTCCACTTAGTTTTATCTATTTACTAAGTGAAGAATGATCGGCGCCCTCCCACTCTTCAATGAGACGTTAGTAGGAGTGAAGGAAGTTTCGATGAGGTAAGGTAGAATTAGCAGCTGGATCAGGCCGCTGACGGCGCATCCGGCGAGGTGACTCGCCGTGTGCGATTCGTTCAATATAAGTACCAAGATCCGGCGCGTGATGCTCGCCGAGCCACCGACACCGGCCGGAATGGATAGGGTTCGTTTCTCTCATGCCAACCAGCTTCCAGCAGCACAAGGCGGGTGACCTGCACTTCCTCAAGCGCCTCAACCGTAGCGCCATCCTCGAGTTGGTGCGCCGCACCCCCGGCCTGACCCGGGCCGATATCGCCACCCAGGCCCAATTGACCAAGGCCACGGTGGGCGCCGGAGTGCAGTCCCTGCTGAACCAAGGCTGGCTGCGTGAAGGCGAACTACAGAAGAGCAGTGGGGGCCGGCCGGGCCGGGCCCTACACCTCAACGACAGTCACTACGCCATGCTCGGTGCCGAGATCGGCGTGCATGGCTTGCGCCTGGTGGCCTGTACGCCCTCCGGCGAGATCCTCGCCTCGCACCATGAACGCCTGGTCCCAACCAGCCCCGAGGCCACCGCCGAACTGCTCGCCGAACTGCTGCACGCGCTGATAGCGTCGCCGCAGCTCGCCGGCTCCCGCAGCCTCGGCGTCGGGGTCGCCCTACCGGGCCCCGTGGCTCCGGGCGAATCCGTACTGCGCCTGGCACCGAACCTGGGCTGGCGAGACGTGCGCTTCCTCGACCTGTTGCGCCCCCACCTCCCCCGACTGGAGGGCGTCTGGCTGATGGACAACGAGGCCAAGTCGGCCGCTTTCGGGGAATTCTATTTCCGCACCGGCCAGATTCCCGGCTCCCTGGTCTACGTCAGTGCTGGCACCGGCATCGGTAGCGGTATGGCCGAGGGCAATCATATGCCACTGATCTCTCGGGGTTTCCAGGGACTAGCCGGAGAAATCGGCCATACCGTCTTGCAGCCCGGCGGGCTCTACTGCCACTGCGGTAACCGAGGCTGTGCGGAGACCCTGGTCAGCGGCTGGTCAATCCGGGCGGCTCTCGGGATCGCCGAGGAAGACGATCTCATCGAGGCTCTGCTGCCCCGGCTGCACGAGGCACCGGTCCAGCTCACCCTGCGCCGCGCCGGCGAGGCCTTGGGCACCCTGCTGCTCAATTTGCATCACACCCAGAACCCCGACGAAATCGTCCTCGGCGGTTCGCTGGTCCAATTGGGCTCCCCGCTCCTCGAACCGGCCCTAGCCTACTTCAAGACGAACCAGAACCGCCTGCTAGGTACCAGCCAACAGGTACCGCTGCGGGTGATCGAGGATTCCACCTTCATCGCCGCCCGCGGTGCCGCCGCCCAGGTACTGGCCAACGTCATCCATGGCCCCAGCGACCTCATCTGAGCCATCGACCAAAGTCGAGCACACCGAATAAGTAAAAAGCTTGAACTTACATAACCAGCCACCCAGGATAATAAATAGATCCAACCAACCTGGGAGACCCTTATGCGACTGGAAGGCACCCTACTGATTGGCCAGCAGGCCATTACCGGCACCCGTGGCGAGATCCGCGCCATCGACCCGGCCAGCGACGAGGCCCTGGAACCCATCTACCACGGCGGCGGCAAGGCCGAGGTGGAGCAGGCCTGCGAGCTGGCCCGGGCCGCCTTCGATACCTATCGTGAAACCTCCCTGGAAGCCCGCGCGGCCTTCCTCGAGGCCATCGCCATCGAGATCGAGGGGCTCGGCGATGACCTGATCACCCGTGCCATGGCCGAGACCGGCTTGCCCCGGGCACGTCTGGAGGGCGAGCGCGGCCGCACCTGCGGCCAGTTGCGGCTGTTCGCCTCGGTGGTGCGCGCCGGCGAGTGGCTCGACGTGCGTATCGACCGGGCCCTGCCCGAGCGGGCGCCGCTGCCTCGCGCCGACCTGCGTCAGCGACATATCGCCCTCGGCCCGGTGGCGGTGTTCGGCGCCTCCAACTTCCCGCTGGCCTTCAGCGTGGCCGGTGGCGATACCGCCTCGGCCCTGGCCGCCGGCTGCCCGGTGGTGGTCAAGGCTCACTCCGCCCACCCCGGCACCTCCGAGCTGGTCGGCCGCGCCGTCCAGGCGGCGGTGGCCAAGTGCGACTTGCCCGAGGGCGTCTTCTCGCTGCTGTTCGGTTCCGGCAACGAGATCGGCCAGGCCCTGGTCGCCGATCCGCGCATCCAAGCGGTGGGCTTCACCGGCTCCCGCGCTGGCGGCATGGCGCTGATGGCCACCGCCCAGGCGCGGCCCCAGCCGATCCCGGTGTATGCCGAGATGAGCTCCATCAATCCGGTGCTCCTGCTGCCCGAGGCCCTCGAGGCTCACGGCAAGGCGATCGCCGAGGGCTTCGTGGCCTCGCTGAACATGGGCGCCGGTCAATTCTGCACCAATCCCGGCCTGGTGCTGGGCATCAAGGGCCAGGCCCTGGACGCCTTCGTCGCGGCCGCCGGAGAGGCGGTAGCGGCCAGCGCCGCCCAGACCATGCTGACTCCGGGCATCCACGGGGCCTATGAGCAGGGCGTCGGCCAACTGACCGCCCATGCCCGTGAGGTGGCCCGTGGTCAGGCCGGGGAGGGGCCTCACCAGTGCCGGAGCGGCCTCTTCGTGGCTAGCGGCGGCGACTTCTTGGGCAGCGAGGCCCTGCAGGCCGAGGTGTTCGGATCGGCTTCCCTGGTGATCGAGTGCGCCGACCTCGACGAGATGCGCGCCGTGGCCGAGCGGCTCGAGGGCCAGCTCACCGCCACCCTGCAGATGGACGATGCCGACCTGGAGGCCGCCCGGGCCCTGCTGCCGACCCTGGAGCGCCGGGCGGGGCGGATCCTGGTCAACGGCTGGCCCACCGGGGTCGAGGTGTGTCACGCCATGGTTCATGGCGGCCCCTTCCCAGCCACTTCTGATGCCCGTTCCACCTCGGTGGGCAGCGCGGCCATCCAGCGCTTCCTGCGTCCGGTGTGTTATCAGGATCTGCCCGAGGGGCTGTTGCCCGAGGCCCTCAAGGATGCCAACCCGCTGGGCGTCAGTCGCCTGGTGGGTGGCAAGCGTGAGGTGTCGGCATGATTAATAAAGCCACCACCATGAACTCTTCTTTCCTGCTTCCTGACGATCTGAATCGCGCCCTCCTGGCAGGGCGCGTCTGGCGCGATACCCCTCGGCCGGGACCGGCACTGGTCGTGGTCCGCCAGGGCGAGGTACTGGACATCAGCGCCCACTACGACAGCATGGCCGACCTGCTGGATCAGGCAGATGCCGCCGAGATCGTCTCGCGCCTGCAGGGCGAGTCGCTCGGCTCCGTTGATAGGCTGCTGGAAAACTCGCTGACATCTCCCCAAGTCTCGCCCTACCTACTCGCCCCCTGCGACCTTCAAGCGATCAAGGCCTGTGGGGTGACCTTTGCCGTCAGCTTGATGGAGCGCGTCATCGAGGAGCAGGCGGCAGGCGACCCCGCTCGTGCCGCCGAGCTACGCCGCGAGCTCCAGGCCCTGATCGGCAGCGACCTCTCACAGATCGTCCCCGGCTCCGAAGAGGCCATGGCGCTAAAGGGCGAGCTCCAGGCTCGTGGCGCCTGGTCGCAGTACATGGAGGTGGGCCTCGGACAAGATGCCGAGGTTTTCACCAAGTCTCAGCCTCTCTCATCCATGGGCTTTGGCGCCTGGGTAGGCCTGCATCCGGCGTCACAGTGGAACAATCCTGAGCCGGAGATCGTGCTGGCGGTCGACGCTAGCGGCACTCCCAAGGGAGCGACGCTCGGCAACGACGTCAATCTTCGCGACATCGAGGGGCGCAGTGCCTTGCTGCTGGGCAAGGCCAAGGACAACAACGCTTCCTGTGCACTGGGTCCCTTCATTCGGCTGTTCGACGACGCCTTCACCCTCGACACGGTGCGCCAGGCACGAGTCTCGCTGCGTATCGAGGGCCTAGACGATGGTTTCGTCCTCGAGGACAGCAGCGACATGCGCCAAATCAGTCGCGATCCGCTGGACCTGGTTCACCAGACCATTGGCGCCCACCACCAGTACCCGGATGGCTTCATGCTGTTCCTCGGCACCATGTTCTCGCCGATCCAGGACCGCGATGGCGAAGGCCAGGGGTTCACCCATCATCTGGGCGACACCGTCACCATCGCCACGCCGGCCCTGGGAGCCCTGATCAATCGGGTCGATCGCAGCGACCGCCTGCCGCCCTGGACCTTCGGCATCCGGGCCTGGATTAACCATCGACGCTCTGCGGACGGATGAATACCATAAGGCGTATTTGAAGGAGTTCCGGGTGCCCCAGCGAATCGTCGCCTTTCGTCGCCTCCAGCCCCACCACCGGGAGCAGCTCGCCCGGGACGCCCGGGTGGACTACTTCGAGGACCTGGAGAGCGTCGAGGATCCCGACTTCCGCGCCGCCCTGCGCCAGGCAGACGGTTTGATCGGCGCCGGCCTGAGGATTCCCGAGCCCCTGTTCGACGAGGCGCCGAGGCTCAAGGCCATCGCCACCATCTCGGTGGGCTACGACCACTACCCGCTGGAGGCCCTGACCCGCCGCGGCATCCTGCTCTGCAACACCCCGGACGTGCTCACCGAGACCACCGCCGACACCGGCTTCGCGCTGATCATGGCCTGTGCCCGACGGGTGGTGGAGCTGGCCAACTGAGTCCGCCACTTATGAGACCCGCGAGGCGATGACCCAGCGTGCCGTGGATAATCTGCGCCAGGCGCTGCGCGGCGAGCGTCCCGACGACCTGGTCAACGCGGCGGCCTGGGGACGCGAGTAGGCGATACGCCTTCCCGATGAAGGGAAAAATGACAAGGTTTATGAACAGCGTTCACAAAATTCCGAAAATGGGCTTCAATAGTGGGTAGGGCGGTCGATATCTGTAAGAATATCGATAGAAGCACCTGACTGGCGTGCGAGGTTGAGGCGATGACGACTCCCCACTGTCTATTGTTCGATTGCGATGGAACCCTGGTCGATAGCGAACCCCTGCTGGCGGATGAGATGGCGACCAGCCTGGCCGCCGTGGGGCTGCCCTTCGTCGCCGAGGACTATATGGGGGAGTTTCGCGGCGCCCGCTTCGTGCATATCGTCAGCGAACTGCAGCGCCGCCACGGCGAGGTCGACCCGGAACGCCTCAAGGCCAGCGAGGCGCGCATGCGCCGTCGCCTGGCGGAGCGCCTGGCCAGCGAGCTGACCCCCCTGCCCGGAGTGCGCGAGGCCCTCGATAGCCTGGCTCGGATCCCCCACGCCGTGGTCTCCAACGGCCCCGAGACCAAGATTCGCGCCAGCCTCGAGGCCACCGGCCTCAGCGATTATTTCGGCGACCACCTGTTCAGCGGCTACTCGGCCCAGTGCTGGAAGCCCGACCCCTGTCTCTACCTGCATGCCGCCACCATCATGGGCTACGAGGCCCGCCATTGCGTGGCCATCGACGACGCCATCGTCGGCGTCAAGGCGGCCCTGGCCGCCGGCATGACGGTAATTCACCTCAACCGCTTCCCCGACGTGGAGACCACCCCGGCGGGTGCCATCGCCATCAGCAATATGCATCAGCTGCCCACGGTGATCGAGCACCTCAGCCGGCGCCCCGCCGTCGTGGCCCGTTAGTCACGAATTCACGCTCTGGGCCCGATTTATCCACAGCGCCCGGCTAATCGAGGCGCTGTGGATAAGTTGGGTCGCTATCGAGGCCGCCGGCGGCTGGTTTATCATGGGGCGACATCCCACACGCCGAGGACTGCCCCCATGGCCTCACTGCAGGATCAACTCCGCGGCCTGGTCTACTCCACCGAACACGGCCAGACCTGTCCCGACTGTCGCCAGCCCCTGGACGGCTGCCAGTGCGCCGACCAGGCCGAGCAGGCGCGCCTGGCCGCGCTCGACGGCGTCGTGCGCATCCGCCGCGAGACCAGCGGTCGCAAGGGCAAGGGGGTGACCACCCTCAGCGGCGTGCCGCTGCCCGCCGCCGAGCTCAAGGCCCTGGCCAAGCAGCTCAAGCAGCGCTGCGGCACCGGCGGCGCGGTCAAGGAGGGGATCATCGAGATCCAGGGCGACCATCGCGCCACCCTCAAGGCGGAGCTGGAAAGCCGTGGCTATACCGTCAAGCTGGCCGGCGGCTAAGGAGACCCCATGAATCTTCGACGCAAGGCGGGCCTCGCCACACTGCTGCTGGGGGCGGCCCTGCTGGCCGGCTGCGCCGGCGGCCCCGAGTTTCGTACCCTGGAGGCGCGGGTGGTCAGTCAGGCGCCCCTGACACTGGGCCCCGAGGCGGAACTCCGCGTCAGCCTGGAGCGCGAGGACGGCGGGGTGATCGCCGAGACCCGCCAGCGGCGCCTGGGCGACGCCCCCATACCGGTGCGCTTGAGCTACGACGCCCGCTCCCTGGCCCAGGGCGACGCGGCCCTGCACGCGGAGATCCGCGAGGCGGGGCGACTGCGCTATCGCCAGACGGAACCCCGGCCCTTCGCTCCCGGCGCCAACGAGCCGGTGACCCTGACCCTCGAGCCCGTCGACTAGAAACGGGCGGCCAAGGCAGCCAGGCTCTCGCCGATGGGCAGCGACGCCTTGAGGGCATAGAGATCATCGGCTCGGGTACGCCCCCGGTTCAGGCAGGCCACCGGCTTGCCGGCATGAGCCGCCTGGCGCACCAGGCGAAAGCCGGAATAGACCATCAGCGACGACCCCACCACCAGCAGCCGGGGATATCGCTCGATAAAGGCGGCCAGGGCCTCCAGGGGGGGCCTGGGGAGACTCGCGTTGCTGCATGACTCACGACCAAGGATGCGTGGCTCCCGGCCGATGGGGCCACTAGAATGAACGCCTATTGATATATCACGGGCAAGGACTCGTTGCGATGGCCTGGCTGGAATACCTGCTTCCCCTGATCTTCCTCTTCCCCCTGGCGGCCACCGCGGTGATCGTGGTGGCCCTGAAGAGCCTGCACGACGCCCGGGTCCACTCCCCCTTCGATGCGCACCCCCTGCGGGAGGCGGGGCAGGCCCTGCGCGACCGCCTGGATCGCGCCTTCGCCAGCCTCTTCCTGGATGCCGCCCTGGGGCCCATCGTGGTACTGGCGCCGCTGGTCTATGGCATGGGGCGGATGCTCTTCGCCAGCGAGCAGAACTGGCTCGAATGGACCCTCTATGGCGCCCTCTGCACCCTGCTGGCCCTGGGCTTCTGCCTGCTGCTGATCCGCGACTACCAGCGCATTCGCCGCCTCAAGCTGGGGCTGGCCTGCGAGCTGGCGGTGGGTCAGGAGCTGGAGCGACTGATCCGGCCGGAGGCCCACCCCTACCATGTCTTCCATGATGTGCCCGCCGACACCTACACCATCGATCATGTGGCGGTGACCCCCCATGGGGTCTTCGTGATCGAGACCCGGGCCCGCACCCGCCCCTTCGATGCCCGCGGGCGGGAGCAGACCCAGGTGGCGGTGGAGCGCGAGCGGCTGCGCTTCCCCGGCTGGAGCGAACGCCGGCCGCTGCGCAAGACCCGCCAGGCGACGCGCTGGCTGCGCCACTGGCTGGCCCGGGAGTGCGGCGGGGAGATCCCGGTGCAGGGCATCCTCGCCCTGCCCGGCTGGGACGTCGACACCAGCGAGGCCGCCGCCGACCTGCTGGTGGTGGGCGGCGACTCCCTGGCGGCACTGATCGATGCCACGCCCCTGGCGCCGCTCGACGGCGCGGCCCATGACAAGGCCATCCAGGCCCTGGCCAGGCGCGCCGCCCTGCTCGATCTCAAGCACCTGCAACAGCCGTCCGTCTAAGTCCGGGCCGCCTCACTCGAAGGTGGCGATATGTACCCGGCCGGCGCAGCGCCCCCGGGCCTGGCGCACCAGGCTTTCCGCCGCGGGAAAATCGCCCAGGCGCTGGCTATCGATGGCGATACGCACCTCGGTCAGGGTGCGATTGCCGCGCCCCCGACACTCCAACCGCAGGGCCCGGCCACTGCCCTCGCCGAAGGCCGCCTCGAAAGCGCGGATCAGGTCGTTGCGGCCCACCTCGCCGCCCTGGTTGAGCACCACGAAGTCGGCGAAGGCACTGGCATTGACCGCTTCCTGCAGGCGCAGGGCGGCGGTGAAATAGGCCTCCTGAGGCAATGCCAGGCAGGCGGCATGCTTGGCGTACTGGTAACGCGCCAGGCAGCTATGGCGCCCCGGCATGGCCTCCGTCAGGGCCGCGGCCAGGGGCTCGGAGAGGGCCAGGGGCGGGTGGGCGCGACAGAAGCCGCCGTCCGGACGCGGTCGCTCCAGGAAACAGCCCTGCCGCCACCAGCGGCGCCGATCGACGCCCTCCTCGGCGAAGCGCCCCGGCAGCGAGGGCCAGAGGCCATGCAGCACAAAGCCCCGATCCGCACCACGCCTTAAGTCTCGCTCTCGGCACTCCCGGGGCGGCCCGCGGTGGCTGTCGCAGAAGCCGGGGTGCCAGGTCAGCGCGAGGGTGAAGTGCTCGACGCCCTCCGCCTCCAGGGCCCGGGCCGGGGCGCTGCCCAGCCACAGGGCCACGAAGGCACCGAGGAGTATTGCGCCCCACCCCGACGGACCTAATACTCCGCGCTTTCGACGCCGGCTCAACGACACGCTCGCCTCCATGAAACCGATCACCTTCGATGTCTTCCGCACCCTGGGCATCATTAATCGCCCTTGAGGCGGCCGCCCATCTCCTGGGCCAGGTCGACGGCATAGTGATCCGTCATGCCACCGATAAAGTCGAGCATGCGCCGGTAGCTGTCGTAGAGGGGCCAGGAGGGCAGCGGGGTGTTCTCGCCGATCAGCGCCAGCACCCGCTGATGCTTGAAGCTGGAGCGCCCCTGGTGGTGCAGCTCGTGGGCGGCGCCGATAAAGGCCTCCAGCAGGATACCCAGGGTGGTATAGGCGCCGATCTCCAGCTTGGCCTTGCGCTCGTTCTGGAAGATGCGCTCCCGGGCCAGGGTCTTGGCGGCCTTGACCCCCCAGTCCAGGTCCGGGTGGCAGAGCTCCAGCAGGTCGTCCTTGAGGGCGCCGTTGAGCAGTTCCTGCTCATGGGCCACGAAGACCGCCCCCACCTCGCTTACCGCCCGCTCCATGGCGGCGCCGCGCAGGGCGGCGATACGACGGCGCTGGGAGACCCCCTGCTCGGCCATGCGGGCGTATTCCGGCGGCGCCTCCCCGGCGATCTGGATCAGCACCTCGGCCACCTCGTCGTAGCGCAGGATGCCCATCTCCAGGCCGTCCTCCAGGTCGAGCAGGGCGTAGCAGATATCGTCGGCGGCCTCGACCAGGTAGGCCAGGGGGTGGCGGCACCAGGCCCAGTCGCCCCGGGGACTCAGCCCCAGGCGCTCGGCCACCTCGGCCAGCAGCGCCCGCTCCGACTGGTAGCAGCCGAACTTGCCGGCGCTGCCGCCGTGCTCCACCGTCCAGGGGTACTTGAGCAGGGTGCCCAGGGTGGCGGTACTCAGACGCATGCCGCCGCGGAACTGGTTGTATTCGATCTGGGTGACGATGCGAAAGCCCTGGGCATTGCCCTCGTAGGTCAGCAGGTCGGCCCGCTGGGTGTCGCTGAGGCCCTCCAGCAGGCCGCTGCCGTCGGACTCGGCGCGCTTGAACCAGTCGCGGATGGCGTACTCGCCGGCGTGGCCGAAGGGCGGGTTGCCGATATCGTGGCCCAGGCAGGCGGCCTGGACGATCACCCCCAGGTCCGCCGGGGTGATCCGGGCCGGCAGCCGCTCGCGCAGCCCCTCGCCGACGATCATGCCTAGGGAACGGCCCACGCAGCCCACCTCCAGGGAGTGGGTCAGGCGGGTATGGATATGGTCGTTCTCGGTGAGCGGGTGCACCTGGGTCTTGCGTCCCAGGCGGCGGAAGGAGCCGGAGAAGACGATCCGGTCATGATCCTTGTGGAAGGGGGTGCGGCCCGGCTCGGCGCTGCCGCGCCCCCCCCGGGTATCGTGCAGCCGGCCGGGGTCGAGCAGCCGTTCCCAGTGCATCTGCGTCATGGCGCCTCCTGGTGGGAAGCCTCCATTGTGCACCCGGGCCGGCCCGGCGGGAAGTCAGGGCTCTCCTATTGCCGTGGCATCCCGGCCGTCGCTTAATCGTCCGCCAGCGCCGGCAGCAGGGTCTTTAATTTCCGCGTCAGGGTATTGCGTCCCCAGCCCAGCAGCTCGGCGGCCTCGCCTTTCCTGCCACCGGTATGCCTGAGGGCGGTCTCGATCAGGATCTTCTCGAAATCCGGGACGGCTTCCTCCAGCAGATGGGTGTGCCCCGCGGCCAGGGCCCGGTCGGCCCAGTCGCGGAAGGCGGCTCGCCAGTCGCCGGGGCTGACCTCGCCGGCCTCGCGTTGACGCAGCTCCGGAGGCAGGTCGTCCACCAGCACCTCGCGCCCCGAGGCCATCACCGTCAGCCAGCGGCAGGTGTTCTCCAGCTGGCGCACGTTACCCGGCCAGGGCAGGCGCGTCAGGTGCTCCTCGGCCTCCCGGGTCAGCACCTTGATCTCGGTGTCCAGCTCCTTGGCCGCCTCGGCCAGGAAGTGTCGCGCCAGGCGCGGGATATCCTCGCGGCGCTCGGCGAGCCGCGGCAGGTGTACCCGGATGACGTTGAGGCGGTGGAAGAGGTCCTCCCGGAAGCGCCCGTCCTCCACCAGCCGTTCCAGGTGCTGGTGGGTGGCGGCGATGATCCGCACGTCCACCTTCACCGGGGTATGGCCGCCGACCCGATAGAACTCGCCGTCGGCCAGCACCCGCAGCAGCCGGGTCTGGGTGTCCGGCGGCATATCGCCGATCTCGTCGAGGAAGAGGGTGCCGCCGTCGGCCTGCTCGAAGCGCCCGCGGCGCTGGGCAGAGGCCCCGGTAAAGGCGCCCTTCTCGTGGCCGAACAGCTCCGACTCCATCAGGTCCTTGGGAATCGCCGCCATGTTCAGGGCGATAAAGGGATGGCTGGCCCGGGGGCTGTGCTGGTGCAGGGCCTGGGCCACCCGCTCCTTGCCGGTCCCCGACTCGCCGTTGATCAGCACGGTGATATGCGACTGGGAGAGCCGGCCGATGGCCCGGAACACCTCCTGCATGGCCGGCGCCTCGCCGATGATCTCGGCGGTGAGCCCCTCCGGCACCGCCGCCGGGGACTGGCGCTCCCGGGCATGGGCCACGGCACGGCGCACCAGGGCCAGGGCCTCGTCCACGTCGAAGGGCTTGGGCAGATACTCGAAGGCGCCGCCCTGGTAGGAGGCCACGGCGCTGTCCAGATCCGAATGGGCGGTCATCACGATCACCGGCAGGTCCGGATGGCTTTCGCGTACCCGGGCCATCAGGTCCAGGCCATCCAGCCCCGGCATGCGAATATCGGTGAGCAGTACCTCCGGCGGGTTCGCCAGGACCCGCTCCAGGGCCCGGTCGGCCCGCTCGAAGCACTCCACCTGGAGATCGGGCTGTGCCAGGGCACGCTCCAGCACCCAGCGAATGGCGCGGTCGTCGTCGACGATCACGATGCGAGCGGCGTCGGTCATCAGTCTCTCCTGGATTGGGAAAAGGGGAACATCAGCTGGCCTCCAGCGGAATCAGCAGACGGAACTCGGTATGGCCCGGGGTCGAGTCGCACTCAATCAGGCCCTGGTGCTGGTGGAGGATCGACTGGGCGATGGAGAGCCCCAGGCCACTGCCACTGGCCCGCCCCGAGACCATCGGATAGAAGAGGGTCTCCTGCAGCACCTCGGGGATTCCCGGGCCGTTGTCGATCACCGCCACCTCGCAGACCAGACGGTGGCGTTCGGCACCCAGGGTGAACTGGCGCCGCGCCCGGGTGCGCAGCATCAGGCGCGGCGCAGGGATGGCGTGCTCCTCCAGGGCCTGGACGGCGTTGCGGGCCACATTGAGCACCGCCTGGATCAGCTGCGCCTCCTCCCCCGAGAGCTCCGGCAGGCTGGGGTCATAGTCGCGCGCCACCTCGATATCCGGGTGTTCGGCCAGCACCAGGCTGCGCACCCGCTCGAGCACCTGGTGAATATTCAGCGGCGCCGGCTCGCGCAGCTGGTTGGGGCCCAGCATGCGATCCACCAGGTCGCGCAGGCGATCCACCTCCTCGACGATGATATGGGTGAACTCGGCGAGTTGAGGATCGGGCAGGTCCCGCTCCAGCAACTGGGCGGCACCGCGAATGCCTCCCAGGGGGTTCTTGACCTCGTGAGCCAGGCCCCGGGAGAGCACCTTGATCGCCTCCTGGCGGGCGATCAACGCCTCCTCCCGGGAGATGCGCAACAGGCGGTCCCGCGGCTCGATCTCCAGCAGCAGCTCGTCCTCGGACAGCGGCGTGACGGTGAAATCCACCGTCACCGGCTCCTGCCCCGGCAAGGGCAGGCTCGCCTCGCGCTGGGTATAGGGGTGAAACTCGCGGCGCGCCTTGGTCAGCACCTCGGCCACCGACTCCAGGCTCTCCAGGCGCGTGCCGCGCACCCGCCCCAGGCTGACCGCCAGCAACGACTCGGCGGCGGGGTTCATCCAGCGAAGGTGCAGCGCACCATCGAGGAGCAGCACCGCCGTGGACAGGTGTTCGAGTAAGCGTTGATACATGGGGCATCCCGATGGCAACGGAGTAAGGGCCGATCGTTCCGGCGACTCCCCTTGCACTTGCAAGAAGCGCGCCAGCACGCGGCGGCGGAAAACTCGGGGCTGCCGGCAAGGGTCGCGCCCGTTCACGCACCATTTTAGTGCATCACGGGAGGGCGAGGCGCGATAAGCAGGCGAGGGAGCCGCGATGTGGCTCAGCGGTGATCGCGATGACGCCAGCGACGCCGCGGCTCATGGGCGGGGGCGTTGCGCCGCAGGCCGGGCCAGGGCTCGCCGGGGCGATACTCCAGGGCGCTGCGCTGACGCAGCTGGCGGGCATGATCGAAGGCATCGAAACCGCGCTCCGGCGTGCGCGGCGGCTCGACATGACGGTGGCGCGAGTGGTCTCGGCAGGGCGGCGTCGCGGCGTCGAAGCAGGGAAAACGGAAGCCGCGCCGGCCGATGAGCTAATCGCCCCGCGCCTGCACGCTCACGGTGATCGGCGGGCTACGGTGGCGCACCCGGCCGGCGCCATCCAGCAGCTCCGCCTGCAGGGTGCGCTGCCCCGGCGCGAGGCGCGGCACGATAAAGGCGCGGGTGTGCATCGCCGACTGACTCAGTTGCCCATCCACCAGCAGGCGCACCCGATGGTCCTCCCTCAGCCCCGGCTCGATGGCCAGCTCCACGGTGAGGTTCTGGGAGCGGGCCTGGCTCAGCGTCATGGCGTCACGAGGGTTCATGATGCGGAAGGTGGAGTAGGGCATAAAGGGCGAGGCCAGGGAGCCCGTCGCCGGCCGCCGCGGCGCCGGAGCCGGCGACGCGGCGGGCACCGGGTCCAGGGTCCGCGAGGGCACCACGGTCAGCGGCGCCACCTCCACGGGCTCGCCCCGCTCGGGGTTGTCGGTAAAGATCACGTTGCCCTGGGCATCGACACTGCGATAGACGGTGTCGGCCCCGGCCAGGGGGACCAGGCAACAGCTCACCAGCAAGCAGAGTAGGCGGAGTTTCACGAGCGACCCCCTAATGCGGAGCGGCGGAAGGAGAGATGAGATGCATCGTTAGATAGTGTAAGACAAAAAGGGGTTCCGCCGACGGCGGAACCCCTTGCACAGCCAACGCTAAGGGCGTGGCGCTTAGCAGCTGTAGTACATGTCGAACTCGATCGGGTGTGTGGTCATGCGGATGCGCTCCACGTCTTCCATCTTCAGTTCGATATAGGCATCGATCATGTCGTCGGTGAAGACGCCGCCCTCGGTGAGGAAGGCACGGTCGGCGTCCAGGGCGTCCAGGGCCTGATCCAGGCTGTTGGCCACGGTGGGGATGGACTTGCCCTCTTCCGGCGGCAGGTCATAGAGGTTCTTGTCCATGGCGTCGCCGGGGTGGATCTTGTTCTTGATGCCGTCGATCCCCGCCATCAGCATCGCCGCGAAGCACAGGTAGGGGTTGGCGGTCGGGTCGGGGAAACGGGCCTCGACGCGCTTGCCCTTGGGGCTGGCGGTGTAGGGGATACGAATGGAGGCGGAGCGGTTGCGGGCGCTGTAGGCCAGCATCACCGGCGCCTCGAAGCCCGGCACCAGACGCTTGTAGGAGTTGGTGGAGGCGTTGGTGAAGGCGTTCAGGGCCCGGGCGTGCTTGATGATGCCGCCGATGTAGTAGAGGGCCATCTCGGAGAGGCCCGCGTACTGGTCGCCGGCGAACTGGTTCTGGCCATCCTTCCAGAAGGACTGGTGGACGTGCATGCCGGAACCGTTGTCACCCACCAGCGGCTTGGGCATGAAGGTGGCGGTCTTGCCGTAGGCGTGAGCCACGTTGTGGATCACGTACTTCATTTCCTGAACTTCGTCGGCCTTCTTCACCAGGGTGTTGAACTTGACGCCGATCTCGTTCTGGCCGGCGTTGGCCACCTCGTGGTGGTGCACCTCGACGCTCTGGCCGATGGCCTCCAGGGTGTTGCACATGGCGCCACGGATATCGTGGAAGCTGTCCACCGGGGGTACCGGGAAGTAGCCGCCCTTGACCCGCGGACGGTGCGCCAGGTTGCCGCCCTCGACCTGACGGTCGGTGGCCCAGGCCCCCTCTTCGGAGGTGATCTTGTACATGGCGCCTTCGATATCGGCCTTCCAGTGCACCTCGTCGAAGATGAAGAACTCCGGCTCCGGGCCGAAGAAGGCGGTGTCGCCCAGGCCGGTGGACTGCAGGTAGGCCTCGGCGCGCTTGGCGATGGAGCGCGGATCCCGCTCGTAGCCCTGCATGGTGGCCGGCTCGATGATATCGCAGCGCAGCACCAGGGTGGCGTCTTCGGTGAAGGGGTCGAGGAAGGCGGTGCCATCTTCCGGGCGCAGGATCATGTCGGACTCGTTGATGCCCTTCCAGCCGGAGATGGAGGAACCATCGAACATCTGGCCGTTTTCGAAGAACTCCTCATCCACGTCACGGGCGGGGATGGTGACATGCTGCTCCTTGCCGCGGGTATCGGTGAAACGCAGGTCCACCCACTTGACGTCATGCTCTTCGATCAGGGCGAGGGTCTTCTCGGCCATGGTGTCCTCCAGTCGTGAACGTATGGCTAGTGTTATCTGGCTAGCGTATCCAGCGTCGTTTGTAGCATGTCATGGGCACCCTGCCCACGACCGCCGCCACCAGAAACGCGCTCCGTGGCTTTGTACTCGATAATGCAGGCGGCGTGCCAAAATGCAGCAAGGCGCTCGCCAATCAAGGTAATCATCTGAATTAAAAAGAAATAATCCTTGCGCCATGGTGGCGCACGAGTCGTGACCCTCCTCCCGGATGGCCGCCGCCGCCCCGAAAGGCGCCATCAAGGTGCAAGAAAACCGCCACATGCACCATAGTAGTGCATTTGCCGCCCGAGGCCTTCCCGCATCCGATTCGCCGCCGCTCATTGATACCTGGAGCAACCTATTACTACAATTTGTTACCAACCTTGAGGCCGGCGCTCCTGGGTCACCGGAATTTCCGGTGTCGTGTCCCACGCCGAGACCGACCCCGCGGCGGAGGGCTGCCCGTGGTGCATCGCACCTGCATCATTATCGACGCTTGCCTGATGGCCACCTGGCTGCCCCGTCAGCTGCCGGGCCTGCGCCATTTGCGCCGCCATCATGCCGGTCAGCTCGATATCCATGTGGTCAGCGAGTCGTATCAACCCCGCCTGCAGGCCCTGAGTCGGCGCTTCGGCCTGACCCTGGAGGTGGTGCCCGAGCCTACTGCCGGGGCCCGGAGCAACCGCCTGGTTCAGGGCACCCAGGGCGAGCTGCTGATCTTCCCCTCGCCCCAATACGGCCTGCCGCCCCAGTGGCTGTCGCGACTGACCTCCGGCGCCGATGACTGGGATGCCCTGCTCTTCACCCCGCCCCAGCGCGCCTGGCGACCCTGGCAGCGCCTGTGGCGAACGCCGGCCACCGGGACCCTCTGCGTGCGCCGCGACTGGTTCGAACGCCTGGGCGGCTTCGACCCCAGCCTGGATCGCCAGGCCCACCAGGACCTCCTGGCCCGCCTGCGCGCTTGTCATGCCCGCATCCGCACCCTCTCCGGCTGATTCCCGCGCCGCCAAGCCCTTGATCTACCGTTTCCACGCAGATTTCTCGGTGTCAGTGCTGGTAGCCGCCGCGGCCCGGAGACTATAATGCGGCCCAATTTTCGCAGCAGGATCCCGTCGTGATCGAGAATCTTCGCAACATCGCCATCATCGCTCACGTCGACCATGGCAAGACCACCCTGGTCGACAAACTCCTCCAGCAGTCCGGCACCCTGGACCGCAAGGCCGAGGGGCAGGAGCGCATCATGGACTCCAACGACCAGGAGAAGGAACGCGGCATCACCATCCTGGCCAAGAACACGGCGATCCGCTGGCAGGACGGCAATGGCCGCGACTACCACATCAACATCGTCGACACCCCGGGACACGCCGACTTCGGCGGCGAGGTGGAGCGGGTGATGTCCATGGTCGACTCGGTGCTGCTGCTGGTGGACGCCGTCGACGGCCCCATGCCGCAGACCCGCTTCGTGACCCAGAAGGCCTTCGATCAGGGCCTCAAGCCGATCGTGGTGGTCAACAAGATCGACCGCCCCGGCGCACGTCCCGACTGGGTCATCGACCAGATCTTCGATCTCTTCGATAACCTGGGCGCCTCCGACGAGCAGCTCGACTTCCCGATCATCTACTGCTCGGCCCTCAACGGCATCGCCGGCATGGAGCCGGAGGCGCTGGCCGAGGACATGAACCCCATGTTCCAGGCCATCGTCGATATCGTCGAGCCGCCCAAGGTGGAAATCGACGGCCCCTTCCAGATGCAGATCTCGGCACTGGACTACAACAGCTACGTGGGCGTCATCGGCCTGGGCCGCATCAAGCGCGGCGCCATCTCCCCCAACCAGCAGATCACCGTGATCGGCACCGACGGCAAGACCCGCAAGGGCAAGATCGGTCAGGTGATGACCCACCTGGGGCTGGAGCGGGTGCAGACCGAGCAGGCCACCGCCGGCGACATCATCTGCATCACCGGCATCGATGACCTGGCCATCTCCGACACCCTCTGCGACCCGATCGCCGTCGAGGCGCTGCCGCCGCTGTCGGTGGACGAGCCCACCGTCTCCATGACCTTCCAGGTCAACGACTCGCCGATGGCCGGCCGTGACGGCAAGTACGTCACCAGCCGCAACATCAAGGATCGCCTCGATCAGGAGCTGATCCACAACGTGGCGCTGCGCGTCGAACAGGGCGAGAGCCCGGAGAAGTTCATCGTCTCCGGCCGCGGCGAGCTGCACCTCTCGGTGCTAATCGAGACCATGCGCCGCGAGGGCTTCGAGCTGGCCGTGGGCCGTCCCGAGGTGATCATCAAGGAGATCGACGGGATCAAGCAGGAGCCCTACGAAGAGGTGATCATCGACTGCGAGGAGCAGCATCAGGGCGCCATCATGGAGGAGCTCGGCTACCGCAAGGGCGAGCTGACCAACATGAACCCGGACGGCAAGGGTCGGGTGCGTCTCGACTTCCTGATCCCGGCGCGCGGCCTGATCGGCTTCCGCGGCCAGTTCATGACCCTCACCTCGGGCACCGGCATCCTCACCAGCCGCTTCGACCACTATGGCGCGCTCAAGCCGGATGCCGCCATCGAGCGTCGCAACGGCGTGCTGGTCTCCATGGTCGACGGCAAGGCCCTGGCCTACGCCCTCTACGCCCTGCAGGATCGCGGCAAGCTGATCATCGATCACGGCACCGAGGTCTACGAGGGCATGCTGATCGGCATCCATAGCCGTGCCAACGACCTGGTGGTCAACCCCACCAAGGGCAAGAAGCTCGACAACATGCGCGCCTCCGGCAACGACGAGAACATCGTCCTGACCCCGCCGGTGCGCTTCACCCTGGAGCAGGCCATCGAGTTCCTCGACGACGACGAGCTGGTGGAGGTGACCCCCAACCATATCCGCCTGCGCAAGAAGTTCCTCAAGGAGAACGAGCGCAAGCGCGCCAGCAAGAAGTAAGCCGCTCCGCCAGACCCACGCAGCCCGCCCCTCGGCGGGCTGCGTCGTTTCTGGCCCTGGCCGGCGCAGCGGCTACGCTTGAAACACACCACCCAGGAGAAGCCCCATGCACAAGCACGTCGACTGGGACGAGCCGGGCGCCGACAGCGTCCTCGCCCACTATGCCAAGGACCCCAATCACCGGGCCGAGCCGGCAAGCGGCGATATCCTCTCGGCGCGCCTCGATGGCCTGGTGGTCCGGGTCCGCGTCGAGGCCCATGTGGAGGCCACCAGCATCGGCGAGGTGGTGGCGCTGATCGACCCCGCCAGCGGCGAGCGCAAGAAGAGCCACGGCAAGCTGGCCCTGGGCGATACCGTGCGCCTGCCCGATGACAAGCGCGCCTTCGAGCCTCGCGACGAGATGCCGGACTGAGGCGCGGCGCGAACCACGACCTTGGTCGGAGCCCCCCCGGCCGAGGCTCGCGTCCCAACGTCCGTTTAACGCTCTCGCTCTGGTCAAGCGCCGCGCCCTGACGCAAAGTAGGACCAGCCTGCCATAACACCAACAACCACGAGATAGGGCATGAGCACGATTATCGACGTCCGCCACGTCAACAAGGCGTTCGGCGGCCTCAGGGTCATCAATGACTGCTCCATCCGCGTGGAGCAGGGCTCGATTACCGGCCTGATCGGCCCCAATGGGGCCGGCAAGTCGACCCTCTTCAATATCATCGCCGGGGCCCTGCCCCTGGACTCTGGCCAGGTCTTCCTCGACGGCGAGGAGATCACCAACCGCCCCGCCAATGAGCTCTTCCACCAGGGGTTGCTGCGCACCTTCCAGATCGCCCACGAGTTCTCCCAGCTGACCGCCCTGGAGAATCTGATGATGGTGCCGCCCGACCAGGCCGGCGAGAGCCTGTTCGGCGCCTGGTTCCGGCCCGCCCGGGTGCACCAGGAGGAGGCCCAGGTACGCCAGAAGGCCCTGGAAGTCATCGACTTCGTGGGCCTCGGCCATGTCCGCAACGAGCTGGCCGGCAACCTCTCCGGCGGCCAGAAGAAGCTGCTGGAGCTGGGCCGCACCATGATGGTGGATGCCCGGGTGGTGCTCCTCGACGAGATCGCCGCCGGGGTCAATCGCACCCTGCTGGGCGACCTGGTGACCAATATCGAGCGCCTCAACCGGGAGCTGGGCTACACCTTCCTGGTCATCGAGCACGACATGGACATGATCGCCCGCCTCTGCGACCCGGTGATCGTGCTGGCCGAGGGCAGCGTGATGGTCCAGGGCAGCATCGAGGAGATCCAGAACGATCCCGTCGTCATCGACGCCTATTTCGGCGCCCAGCCCTAGTCGGAGACCACCCATGGCACTACTGGAAGCACGCAACGTACACGGTGGCTACGGCGGCATGAATATCCTCAATGGCGTCAGCATGGCCATCGAGGCGGACGAGGTCGGCGTCATCGTCGGTCCCAACGGCGCCGGCAAGTCGACCATGCTCAAGGCGATCTTCGGCCTGCTGGAGGTCAACCAGGGCGAGATCCTGCTGCGCGGCGAGCCCATCACCAACCTCTCCCCGGACCGCCTGGTCCATCGCGGCATGGGCTTCGTGCCCCAGGAGAAGAACATCTTCCCCAGCCTGACGGTGGAGGAGAACCTGGAGATGGGCGCCTATATCCATCCCCAGCGCTTTCGCCCCATGCTCGAGCGGGTCTACGACTTCTTCCCGCCCCTCAAGGACAAGCGCCGCCAGCCCGCCGGCGAGCTCTCCGGCGGTCAGCGCCAGATGGTGGCCATGGGCCGGGCGCTGATGGTCGAGCCCAGCCTGCTGCTGCTCGACGAGCCCACCGCCGGCCTCTCGCCCCTCTACATGAACGAGATCTTCGCCCGGGTGCAGGAGATCAACGCCGCCGGGGTCGGCATCCTGATGGTCGAGCAACACGCCAAGCAGGCCCTGGCCATCGCCGACAAGGGCTTCGTGCTGGCCGCCGGCCAGAACCGCTTCACCGATACCGGCGACAACCTGCTCAACGACCCCGAGGTCGCGAAGAGCTTCCTGGGCGGCTGAGAGGAGACAACGCCTTGAACGAACTGGTCTTCTTTATCAATAACGTGGTGGTGGCCGGCAGCGTCACCGGCTCCATCTATGCCATCGGCGCGGTGGGGGTGACGCTGATCTTCAGCATCATGCGCTTCGCCCACTTCGCCCATGCCGACATGATGACCTTCGGTGCCCTGATGGTGCTGGTGCTGACCAGCGCCTTCCCCGAGGTCGGTGGCGCCGTGGGGCTGCCCACCGCCGTGGTCATGCTGCCCCTGGCCATGGCGCTCACCGCGCTGCTGGCGGTGGGCATCGACAAGGGCTTCTACAAGCCGCTGCGGGCCCACGGGGTCAAGCCCATCGTCATGGTGATCGGCTCCCTGGGGGTCGCGCTGATCCTGCAGGGGCTGATCCGCCTGTTCGCCGGCACCCGGGCCCAGAGCCTGTATATCGCCGAGCGCAAGGAGATCTTCCGCCTGGAGCTGCCCTTCGAGTCGGTCACCCGGCCGATCATCGTCACCGAGCCCCAGGTGATTCTCTTTATCCTCACCCTGGCGGCGGTGATCGGGCTGCACCTCTTCCTCAATCGCACCCGCACCGGCAAGGCGATGCGCGCCATGTCCGACAACCCCGACCTGGCGCGGGCCTCGGGGATCAACACCAGCCGCATCGTCACCATCACCTGGGTCATCGCCGGCGGCCTGGCCGCGGTGGCCGGCACCCTGCTGTCGCTGGACGTGGCCTTCAAGCCGGACCTCAGCTTCTTCCTGCTGCTGCCGATCTTCGCCGCGGCCATCGTCGGCGGCGTGGGCCACCCCTACGGGGCCATCGCCGGTGGCTTCGTGGTGGGCTTCGCCGAGACCCTGGCGGTGTTCAACTGGGCGGTGCTGCTGCGGCCCCTCCAGCAGCACTTCCCCGACTGGCTGGAGCTGCCCCGTAACCTCGCCTTCGTCGGCACCGAGTACAAGATCGTGGTGCCCTTCTTCATCCTGGTGGCCATCCTGGTATGGCGCCCCACCGGCATCTTCAAGGGGAAGGTGATCTGATGAACAAGCCTGCAACTGCCGAGCAGCCGAGCCGCTTCCCGCTCCGCGAGCTATCGCTGTGCCTCGCCCTGGCGGCGGCCATCCTGGCGGTCTACGCCATCATGGGCGGGGCCTACAGCACCCGCATGCTGGTGGAGGCGGCCTGCTACGCCATCCTGGCCCTGGGCCTGACCATCCAGTGGGGCTATGCCGGCCAGTTCAACGCCGGCGTCATGGGCTTCGTCGCCCTGGGCGGGGCCTGCGCCATGACCTTCAGCGTGCCGGTCAACGAGGCCTTCTGGGCCAGCGAGCTGCCCTTCGAGCTGGGTCGGGTGCTGCTCTATGCCCTGGCCGCCATCGTCCTGGTGTGGGGCGCCACCCGCCTCGACCGGCTGGGGGTGCCGAAGACGCTGCGCACCCTGATCGCCGTGGCCCTGGCGCTGCTGCTCTACCTGGTGGTGATCAGCCTGCTGCGCGGGGTCACCGACGAGATCGAGTCCCGGGTCGGCTTTATCGGCGGCCTGGGGCTGCCCGCCGGGGTCGGCTGGGTCGTCGGCGGCGCCCTGGCCGGCGGCGTGGGCTACTTTATCGGCCATATCTGCCTGGGGCTGCGCAGCGACTACCTGGCCATCGCCACCCTGGGCATCGCCGAGATCATCAAGGCCTTCCTCAAGAACTCCGACTGGCTGACCCGCGGCACCGCCACCGTCTCGCCGCTGCCCTGGCCCACCCCCGGGCCCGGCGAGCTGGGCTTCGTGATGGCGCGCTCGATCTACCTGGTGGTCACCGCGCTGATCATCGCCGTGATCTTCTTCCTGCTGCACCGCGCCTACAACGCCGCCTGGGGGCGCACCATCCGCGCCATCCGCGACAACGAGATCTCCTCGGCGGCCATGGGCAAGGACGTCAACCGCCGCCGCCTGCAGATCTTCGTGCTGGGCTGCATCCTGATGGGCATCGGCGGCGCCGCCCTGACCAGCTTCAACAGCATCTTCGACCCCCAGGGCTACCTGCCCCTCAACCACACCTTCCTGGTGCTGGTGATGGTGATCCTCGGCGGCCCCGGCAACAACCTGGGCACCATTATCGGCGCCGTGCTGGTCTACCTGATCTGGATCATGTCGGAGCCCCTGGCCCTCTACCTGATGCAGCTGGCCTCCAGCCTCGGCGAGGGCCTGGGCTGGGTCGACCCCGCCGATATGCAGAGTCGCGCCCTGCAGGCCCGGGTGCTGGTGATCGGCCTGCTGATCACCCTGGTGCTGCGCTTCGCCCCCAAGGGACTGCTGCCGGAGAAGATCAAGCACCACGGCTGATTCGGCGCACCGAGTACCAACGCAAACCAACGAAAAGGCCCCGCTCTTATGCGGGGCCTTGGCTTCGCGGCGGCACTAACTCGTCGATCGAGACGGGCCGTCCTTCTAGAGGTCGAGGAAGTCCTTGGTCACGAAGCGGCCGTCTTCCACGGTCATCTCCACCACCACCCCGGGCACGTCACCATTGTCGTCGAACTCGTGGCTGCCGGAGGCGCCCTCGTAGTTGATCTCCTCGCCGGCGGCGATCAGCTCCACCGCCTTCTCCCACTCGCCGGGCAGGATCACCTCGCCGGGGGCGCTGGACACGCTGCGCAGGGCCGCGGAGAGCCCCTCGCGTTCGGCGTTACCGTTCTGCTCGATGGCCAGGGCCAGCAGGAAGGCGGCGTCATAGGCCTGGGCGGCGAACACCGCGCTGGGGTCGATGCCCGCCTCGGTGGCCATCTCTGCGAAGAGCTCGGCGCCGGGAATATCCGGGCTGCCCGGGCGAGTGGCGATCATCCCCTCGAGGACGTCGGCACCGATCGCCTCCACCAGGCTGTCGCCGACCATGCCGTCGGCGCCGATGTACTGGGTGAACATGCCGCTCTCGTAGGCCTGACGCATGATGGTCTGGCCGGAGGTATCGGCATAGGCCAGCACCACCAGGGCCTGGGTACCGGAGGCCGACAGGGAGCCCAGCTCGGAGCGGTAGTCGGCGCGGTTGTCCTCGTGGGCCAGGTTGGCCGCCACCATGCCGCCCTCGGCCTCGAAGGTGGTGGTGAAGGCATCGGCCAGGCCGCGACCGTAGTCGTTGTTCACATAGGTGACCGCCACTTCGTCGATGCCCTTCTGCAACACCAGCTTGGCGAGCATCTCGCCCTGGAAGGCATCGGAGGGCACGGTGCGGAACACCAGGTCGTTATCGTCCAGGCCGGTGACCGCCGGGGCGGTGGAGGCCGGCGAGACCATCACCACGCCGCCGGGGATGCCGGCGTTGTTGGCCGCCGCCACGGTGGCCCCGGTACACAGGGCGCCGACGATGGCGGTGACCTGCTCGGAATTGACCATGCGATCCGCCGCGTTGGAGGCCGCCGAGGCATCGCTGCAGGTGGTATCGCCGGTGGGCATTACCAGGGTCTCGCCGCCGAGGATGCCGCCCTGGGCATTGACCTGCTCCACCGCCAGGCGGGCGCCGTCATGAATCGGCGGCGTCAGACTCTCGATCCCTCCGGTGAAGCCTCCCAGGAAGCCCACCTTGACCTCGGCCTGGGCCGCGCCGGCCAGCGCCGTGGCGGATGCCGCCACGGCCATCGCTAACAGAGCCTTCTTCATGATTATTCTCGCTGTTGCTGATTGAGGAGTGACGACTTAACTCTGGAAGCCCCCCGAGGAAAAGACAAGTGCCCGCCACCAACGCTGGCGGTGGACCGGCGCCCGGCTTCTATACTGAGGCCGGCCACCCCGACAAGGAGATCGCCCATGGCTTCCCGAGCCCCCCGCGCCGCCCCTGCCCCGAGACTGCCCGCGCCCCTGGCGCTGGTCGGCGAGGCCGTCCC